>JAQUPA010000007.1 GCA_028716825.1 Candidatus Paceibacterota bacterium | reverse complement strand
ATTGAACCCAAAGAAGAAAATAATCTTTTAGGGGAGATTTTACTTTGTCCTACAAGAATTAAAAAAGTTGCCAAACGTTATAAAAAAGACTTTAAAGGAGAACTTGCTTTTAATTTTATACATGGATTTTTACATCTTTTAGGGTATAATCATAAGAATACAAAGGATACCAGGGAGATGAGGAAAAAGGAAAGAGAAATATTAAATAAAATCAAAATTGCAATTTAAAATTTAAAAGTTCTTGCTTTCAACCTGAACTTTTTATTTTTGATTTTTGATTTAAATTTATGTTTGATGTAATCACATTTGGTTCTGCAACAAGAGATGTTTTTTTAAGAAGTGATAATTTTGAAGAAATAAAAGAAGAAAAAATATTCTTAAACAAAAGAGGCGTTTGTTTTAATCTTGGAGCGAAAATACCAATTTCAGAAATAGATTTTTTTAGCGGAGGAGGAGGTACTAATTCTGCATTTACTTTTAAGAAACAGGGTCTTAAAGTGTCTTATTGCGGGAAAATCGGAGATGATTATGCGGGAAAAGAAATTAAAAATGAGCTTAGAAAAAATGGGATTTCAACAAAATTTATTTCCTCAATTAAAGAAAAACATACAAATTACTCTGTTTTTATTTTAACAAAAAGCGACAGGACAGGACTTATTTATAAGGGTGCCTCAGAGGAACTTAAAAAGAACGATGTTCCCTGGAATAACCTCAAAACAAATTGGTTTTATGTCGCTCCGCTTTCTGGTAAATTAAAAAATCTTACGTCATCCATTTTATCTTTTGCTAAGAAAAAAAAGATAAAGACATTTATGAATCCAGGCAATAGCCAGCTTTCTTTAAAAAAAGAGCAAAAGAAAAGATTATTTAATATGGCAGATATTTTGCTTTTAAATCAAGAAGAAGCTTCAATTGCAACTGGGATTTCTTACAGAAAAGAAAAAGAGATTTTTAAAACACTTGATGAATGGGTTGAGGGAATTGTGATTATGACAAAGGGGCCTTTTGGAGCAGTTGTTTCAGATGGCAATTTTATTTACGAAGTAGGAGTTTTGCCAATAAAAAAAATAGTAGACAGGACCGGCTGTGGAGATGCCTTTGGAAGTGGATTTTTAGTCGGTCTTGTGAAAAAAATAAAAAATAATCCCAAAAAGATTACTCCAAGCGACATGACCCTTCGGGGAGTCACTCCAAGTGACATCGAATATGCAATTCAGCATGCTTCTGCCAATGCCGTATCTTGTATAGGAAAAACTGGTGCCAAAAATGGAATTTTAGGAAAAAATGAGAGTATATGGAAGCAAGGGAAAGTTAAAATTAAAATATCTAAGCTAAAATAAAAATAAATTTACCTACTTTTTTTTATTTCTTTTATGAAAACTATTTGTGATGTTGATGTAAACGAAAAAAAAGTTCTTTTGAGGTGTGATCTAAACTGTCCAGTTAACGAAAAAGGGGAAATAACCGATGATTTTCGTATAAGAAAAGTAATTCCGACTATTGAATATTTACTTTCAAAAAATGCTAAGGTGATTTTAATGAGTCATTTAGACAATCCCAAAGGAAAGGTAATTGAAAAATTAAGACTTACTAATATTCAGGAAAAACTTTTTGAATATTTAGATTTATCTATATTAAAAGCGCCTGATTGTATTGGAGATAATGTTAGAAAAATGGTAAAGGAAATGTGCCCCTGTGAGGTATTATTACTTGAAAATTTACGTTTTCATAAAGAAGAGGAAGAGAATGACAATAATTTTGCAAAAGAGTTAGCCTCTTTAGGAGATATTTTTGTAAATGATGCTTTTGGCGCTTCTCATAGAGTCCATGCTTCTATTGTTGGAATTACAAAATACATTCCATCTTTTGCCGGAATTTTATTAGGGAAAGAAATTAAAACTTTAAAAAATGTTTTAGAAAAACCAAAGAGACCACTTGTTGGAATTTTTGGTGGCGTTAAAATAGATACAAAGTTACCAATTATCAAAAAATTTATAGATATAGCTGATTTTGTACTTATTGGTGGAAAAATTGCAGAAGAGATAGAATTCTCCAATCCAAAACTTATTGTTGCAGAGTGCGAGAAGCACGGTTTTGATATTAATGAAGAATCAATTGAAAAATTTAAAGAAATTATTAAAAAAGCAGGAACAATAGTTTGGAATGGACCTCTTGGATATTTTGAGAAGCCAGAATACGAAAAAGGTACAAAGGAAATCGCGATTGCCATTACGGAAAGTAAAGCTTTTAAAGTACTTGGGGGAGGAGAAACTCTTTTTGCTGTTTCAAAATACGATTTAGAAGACAAAGTTGATTTTTTATCAACTGGAGGGGGAGCAATGTTAGAGTTTTTAGCTAACGAAAAACTACCAGGATTAGATCCTATTTTATAATATGATAAATAAAAAAAAATATATTATATTGGTTGTTATCTTATTTTGTGGATTGTTTATTTTTTCACTCTTTTTTAAAAGAGATATAAAACAAGAAAGCAATAAATCAGATAGTTCAAAATTAGTTTCAGGAGGCGGAGAAATAAATAATATAGAGCAAAAATATTGTAATTTTTTTCCAAAGAGAAGAAGGTTGGACTACAAGCCAGAATTAAATGAAAAGGGAGCAATTGCAGTTTTTTTTGATGAGAGAGGTCAAAAAAAGGTCTTATATCAAAAAAATAAAGAAAAAAAATTGCCGATTGCCAGTCTTACAAAATTAATGACAGCAGTAATTGCTGTTGAAAATTACGATTTACAAAAAACAGTTAAAGTATCAAAAAAAGCAGTTGCCACTCTTGAAGAAACAGGAAAGTTAAGGCCGGGAGAGAGAATTACTATTGGGGGATTACTTGATCTTGCACTTTTAGTTTCAAGTAATGATGCTGCTGCAGCCCTTGCAGAGCAAATGGGAGAAGAAAAATTTGTAAAATTAATGAATAAAAAAGCAGAGGAAATTGGCATGAAAAACACAAAATTCGCAAATCCCCATGGTTTAGATAATAAAAACAATTATTCAACTGCTGAGGACTTGGCGTTCCTTACTCAATATTCTTTAATTTACTATCCTAGAATTTGGGAAACACTTAGTAAAAAACAAAAAATTATAAGGTCAGAAGATCATTTGGGGAGTAGTATTGAGCATTGCGCAAACAACACAAATAAACTTTTAGCTAAAGACTATGTTTTAGGAGGGAAAACAGGCTATACAGATAAGGCTGGAGATGCTATGATTTTAGCAATGGAAGCTCCGGGAATAGCAGAGGGTAAGGTTGCTTTGGTTCTTTTGGGTCTTGGAGTTGCAGAGAGAATACCACGGACTGAAAATCTTTATGATTGGGTAATGTGGGGCTGGGATTGGGGCCACTTTTAAAAATAATTTATGCAAACAACCGCCATAAATGTATTAAAGATACTTTCTATTGCTACGATTGCCAGCGCTTTTGCTGCATTCTTTACTCCTGCCTTAACTAAGTTTTTATATCGTTATAAGCTTTGGAGAAAAGAAGCGAGAAAGAAAGCCATTGATGGAAAAGAGGCAAAAGTTTTCTATAAATTAAACAGAGAAAGAGAAGTTAAGGTTCCGAGGTTTGGTGGCGTTTTAATTTGGGGTACAGTTTTTGTAATAATTATTTTCTTTTGGATAATATCAAGAGCTTTTCCTGATTGTTTTTGGTGTCAAAAATTAAATTTTTTATCTCGTGATCAGACATGGTTGCCGCTTTTTGCTTTGCTTTCTGCCGCGATTTTAGGACTGGTGGACGATATTTTACAAGTAAGGAAGAAAGGAAAATATATTGCTGGCGGACTTGCTTTTTGGCAGAGGTTTTTTGTCGTTGCTTTAATTGGTCTTATTGGTGGCCTTTGGTTTTATTTTAAACTTGATGCAAGGACAATTCATATTCCGGGAAACGGAGATGTCTTCATAGGTGCTCTTTATATTTTTCTTTTTGTTTTAGTAATGCTCGCTTGCTGGTCGGGAGGTGTAATTGACGGCTTGGATGGGCTTGGAGGGGGTGCGTTTCTCTCGATGTTTGCGGCTTTTGGACTTATCGCTTTTGTTTCAAATCAAGTTAATCTTGCTGCTTTTTGCTGGGCTATTTGCGGGGCGCTTTTGACTTTTTTGTGGTTTAATATTCCTCCTGCGAGATTTTATATGGGTGAGACAGGAAGTCTTGCCTTAACCTCAACTCTAGCAGTTGTTGCTTTTTTAACAGATTCTATTTTAGTGCTTCCAATAATAGGTGGTCTTTTAGTTCTTGAAGTTGGTTCTATTATTTTGCAGCTTCTATCAAAAAGGATAAGAGGAAAGAAAATTTTTCAATCAACGCCAATTCATCATCATTTTGAGGCGATAGGCTGGGCTCATCAAAAAGTTACAATGAGATTCTGGATTATTGGAGTTGTTTTAGCTATTATTGGTGTTGCTATAAGATTATTAGGATAAATTGAATAAAAAACTGCTCCGGATAAACCGGAGCAGTTTTTTTAGTTAAGTATTACGATTCTTATATTTCTTCTTCCGAACTGAATTGCCTGTTTGTATGTTGGCATCCAGACGTCAATTTTGTGCCAATACCTTTTTGACATTCTATCCTCAACCACAAAAACTTGATTTCCAAAGTAGTCAGGGATTTTAACTTTTGTCCCAAAAGGCAAAAAGTTTGCAGCTATTGTTCCAAAGTGTACTCTTGTGCCAGATGCTGTAGTAAACGGGCTAGAGTCGCATTGACCAACAGTTGAAGAGTAAGCAGTAGCAGATACAGTCATTACTTTCCCGCCTTTATACGATCCTTGAGAATAGCTTAATCTTTTAATGCTTTTTCTTTTTTGGACTGTTTTTGCTAAAACCTTTTTTACTGCTTTCTTTTTAACAAACTTAGGATTTATTACTTTTAAAGTATTTTCTTCAAGAATAAATCCTCCTTTTTCATCCACGATAGTTTTTACTTCTTTTTTTACTTCGTTTTTAGGTGCTGGCTCTTTGGCTCTTGCTATCATAGCAAGCGGAACATTTGCGTTCCAAAGCATGGTAAATATAAGAACCAATGATGCAATTGTAAACATGTTTTTATGACGTAAAGCTTTTACTTAACATCATATAAACTATTTTCATTCGACCAATTTAAAATCCCGCAAATAGGGGATTAAACAAAAAACTCGGCCGAAAGCCGAGATGATATATAATAACAAATATATTTTAATTTGTCAAGGGGTAGCCCTTAGGCTACCCCTTAAATACCGTTTTAATTTCGTCACGAACTAAACTGCTAAAAAAGGGCAACATATAGTTCACAACGAAAAACTTTATGGGAACATACTCCATTTGATTTTCGAAGTTCCCATAGAAGATATTTCTTTTTAGCGACCCAAAAGGATCGTCAAAAAGAAAATCATTTTCCGGAATTTTAATCCGGAAACTCCCCAGTTCTTTAAGAGAGTTAGGACTCCATATATGAAGGTCCGTAGATGCCACAGCGGGCAGTCCGTATTCTTCTGCAATGTATTGCATCCGTTCGTTACAATCTCCATATAAAAGCCCAACCGCATTTGTAAAGATTCCCAGGAACTTTCTGAGCTGTGGTATGCAGTATCCATTAAGCTCGATGAAGAACTTTCCAGGAAAGTCCCTACAAAAGCATCTTAGTTCTTGCTCTCTTTTTGGTGAAATATCAGCAAAGAACTTATTGGGGTCTGCTCCTCCATGGTCAATTCCTCCAAAGCCTCTCTTCTCGATGATTTCTTCCATTGTCTCCCAGAGAGACATTGGCTTAAGATTAGCAACACCAACAGACAGTACATGCCAGTTGTCCGTTGTCATTAGTTCTTGTCCTAGGAAGAAAAACAGATGACGACCATTATCTTTGTTTTGGAACGATATGAACTGTTCGTTGAACTCTGCCGTGTAGGGGGATTCTTTTATATCGACAGATATCCTTTTAAAGAGCTTTAAAAGGTCGTTCTCGGTTTTCTTCTCCCAGAGATAATAAAACAGAGTTATGCCCGTGAGATGTTTTTCTTCCATTGTTCTTAGTATGTCCAGGGCTTTTATTTCTCCTAATATGAGTTTTGTAACCCAAGAGAAAAAGAACCAATGAGCCTGCATTTCTACATCTACCGTATTTAACATTATCTTACACCTCTTTCTTTCATTATATGAACTATTTGTGAACGATCTATTATAAAATTCCTACTCTTTTTAGTAGGAATTTTAATTTTCTATTATACAACTTTTTTAAGAAAAATCAATTTTTATCTGTCAATTTTTTTATAAAAAGAAAAACCCCGGCTATCGCATGCGATGGACGGGGTTTTATTTATAATAATACACGTAGTAACCCTTAGTTGATTCTATCACCTCCTCAATCATTTCTACCTTCTTCTGGTCTATTGTCTCCCTGAGAGTTTTTAGCTCATCTCTTTTGCCAGGAACTAGCCAATTAAGACCAGAAAAAAATCCATTAAGGTGTTCTGTGTGGTCGACACGGTTCCCGAGTTCTGATACTGCTTCATGCATTTGCTCTTTTGTCTCAAATACCTGCCACTCCATTTGTTCCGGCTCAAGCAGGAAGATGTTTTTTTCAGGGTACTTTTCTTGGAGCACCCTAAAAAGATCTTTATCTTCCCATGTTAGGAGATCTTCCTTGGTTATATCTCCTTTTTCGTAAAAGGGTTTTGTAAGTTTTTCTACCAGGAAGTCTACCATTCGGGCATAAGGGTTAAGAAGTAATTCTTTAAACTCGTATACCCTAAGCAGAAGGAAATTGAACAGCTTTTCTGGGTTGAGAAAATAGACTTTTTGTCTGTTCTTGGTGAGACGAACATCCTGCCATATATCCATTAGAAGGGGATTTTCAAGGCAGATATTACGAACATTCCCTTCTCTGATTTGTCCAAGGCGATAGCAGTCGATTGCCGTGTAAGACATTTTGTCTACAACATCAAGCAATTTACCCATAATCCCTTGGCCCTTTACCCACTTCTGGGCAGGATTTAGATCAAAACCGAAGAGTGATTTCCATGTCTCATCAAGACCGTATTTTCTCATTACCCAGGAGAAATTTTCTTCCTCGTCCATTTCCGGTCCCAGCCTTATTATTGTGTCTCCTGCTGCTGGTGTTGCAATATCATGGCATCCCGCAGTAAGAACAATTGGAGCCCTTTCCTTTTTAGGAAATCCGTTATTTGCAAGTACAAGCTCCATTAGTATTGCGGTAATAAGCGAGTGAAGCCAACGCGTATGAGGAAACTGGGGCAAGCAATAACAGACTTCTATTTCTTTGTCCCAGTCATCAGGCCGTGGAGGCACCAAAGACTCAAGTTGGGTAATTCCTCCGAGTCTTATAAATGGTATCGCGTGGTACAGTTCATAGAAGACGCTACCGGGGGTTTCAAAGAAGTCTACATAAAAGTCTGTTGATGAAAATGGGAACATTGTTTGCATAATACCTATTTGATCTCCAAATTCATCAACTACGCTTATATTCTGGTCTCTTGGAATAAGAAAGACCTCGGGGTGTTTTGGATTATGGAAATCTGAAAGACAAACAATCTTTCCGTTGACCAGTTCGTAGCATTTTTCAAAGTTCATATGCTCTCTTTCCGCATAGAACGTCTTCATGTCCTTCTCGTAGTTTTTTTGGAAGTCGGGATGTTTTCCGAAATCGAACAGTGGCTGCGGATAAAATCCTTCTTTCTGCATAGGGCTTTACACCTCCTTTCTTTTTAATGTTCAGATTTATATAAAAAATTCCTACTTTCTTTAGCAGGAATTCTAATTTTCTATTATACAATTTTTTAAGTAAAAATCAATATTAGATTATTTTAAATTTTTAATAAATCTATTTAGCTCTTTTTTATTTTTAAGGAGAAGATTTATTTCGAATTTTCCATTATATTCTTTTACCCTTACACTTTCAGCGTTGGTTTTTTCTTTTATTTTTCTTTCTAGTTTTATATCAGAATTGCTTTTTTCTTTTGTAATTTTCTTCTTGTTTTTTTTCTCAATTTCCCTTACCGGCAATTTTCTTTTTATAATTTCTTTAAAAACACTTATTCTGTCTTCTTTTTTGATTCCTAAAAGAGCCCTGGCATGCCCCTCTGAAATTTCTTCTTTCTTTAAGCTTTTTTTAATCTCTTCTGGTAAATCAAGAATTCGCAATGTGTTTGCAACGACCTCTCGGCTTTTTCCAATCACATCTGCTATTTCTTTTTGTGTAAAATCGTTTTCCTCAATTAATCTTTTATAGGCATTTGCTCTTTCGATTGGATTTAAGTTCTCTCTTTGAATGTTTTCAACTAATGATATTGGGAGTTCATCTTCTTTTTTAATGTCTTGTACTATCACGGGAACCTCCTTTAATCCTGCTATTTTTGAGGCCCTTAATCTTCTCTCACCGGCAATTAGCTGATATTCAACTTTCTCGCCGCTAGGCACGCTTTTTTCAATTTTCTTTACAATTAAAGGTTGCAGGATGCCATATTTTTCAATAGAATCTGCCAGTTCTTTCAGTTCTTTTTTATCAAACTCTTTTCTTGGTTGAAGAGGGTTTGGTTTTACTTTTTTCAATTCAATCCAAAAAACGATTTCCTTTCTTGTTGGCTCGTTTTTTTTCGGTCTTTTTGGAATTAAAACTTCAAGTCCTTTGGGCATAGTTATTATGTTATTTATTTTTTTTATTCAATAATTCTTCAGCTAACATTTCATATGATCTTGCGGCTTTTGAATCTGGAGCATATTGAAATATAGTTTTACCAAATTTTGGAGCTTCTGCCAATTTTATGCTTCGTGGTATTATTGTTTCAAAGACTCTGCCAGGAAAAATTTCTTTTGTTTTTTTTGCAATATCTCTTGAGAGGACATTTCTTTTATCATACATTGTCAAAAGTCCCCAGATTTCTTCAAAATTTTTTCCTACATTTTTTTCAAGGAGATTAAATATTTCAAAAAGTTGTTCAAGGCTTTTTAAGGCAAAAAACTCTGACTGGACTGGAATAATAAGTTCATTTGATGCAAAAAGAGCATTTATTGTTAAAATTCCAAGAGATGGAGGGGGGTCTAATAAAATGAAATCATAGCCCCCAGCTATTGGAGAAATTAAATTTTCCAGGACTCTTTCTCTGTTTTTTCTTTCCAAGAGTTCAACAGAACTTCCCGCAAGATCTTGCGTTGCGGGAATTAGATCAAAATTAAAAAGTGAGGTTTTTTTAACGGTTCCACTTAAAGGAATTTCTTCTGAAAGTGAATTATATAAAGAAAGGGGAAGTGTTTTTGGTGCAAAACCCAAGGAAATGGTTGCGTTGCATTGAGGGTCAAGGTCCAAAAGAAGAACTTTTTTCCCAAATTTTGCCAAATAAGAACCCAATGAGACAGCTGTTGTTGTTTTACCAGTTCCTCCTTTTTCGTTAACAATAGAAATAATCCTTGGCATAATTTTATATTTTAAGTATAGAAAATAAAAGCCACTTTTTCAAGTTGAAATTTTAGTCAATTTTGCTATTATTTTAAAGCAATGCCTGGGTGGCGGAACTGGCATACGCGTACGACTCAAAATCGTATGATCTTTCGATCGTGTGGGTTCAACTCCCACCCCAGGCACCTTATGAAAAGAATATTTAAAATAATTGTATTTATTTTTCTTTTAGCCCTACTTATAATGGGCAGTTTTTTTTATTTTTTGAGGAATAATAAAACTTTCAAGTCAGAAATAATAGAAGAAAAACCTCTAACAATCTCACCAAGGCCAAGTCCAAAATCAACACCGACCTTAAAGCCAAAAGTTACCGAAGCAAAAGAAGAAATTTCCGAAACTTATAAAATAAAAAATGTTCCATTCACACCACAAGCTCCATTTGCAAAATGGGATCACGATCATAATGAGGCATGCGAGGAAGCAGCAATTTTAATAGCCCATTATTTTTACAAGAAAAAAGACTTAACTCCTGTAGTTTCCGATAAAGAAATTATGGGAATGGTAAATTATCAGAAAAAGAACTGGGGAGGGCACTTCGATCTTGAGGCAAAAGAAATTGCAAAATTAGCTAAAGAATATTACGGATATAAAAATGTTAAAGTTTCATATAACGTTTCGATTAATGACATTAAAAAAGAAATAGCGAAAGGAAATCCTGTTATTTTGCCAACAGCAGGAAGATTATTGAATAACCCATATTATAAAAGCCCAGGGCCCCTATACCATGCTTTAGTTGCTATTGGTTATACAGAAAGAAAAATTATTACAAATGATCCTGGGACAAAAAGAGGAGAGAATTTTTCTTATAGTTATAGCACCATTAAAAACGCACTCCATGAATGGAATAGTGGAAATGTTTATAAAGGAAAGAGAACGATGATAATCTTAGTTCCGTAAAATTTTATAGGGAGAGGTTGTTAAATTAATTAGTGTTGATGGCTTATTTTCCAAAACGCCGTCATCTATTATCAAATCTGGCCTTAGTTTTCTTTCTTTAAAATCTTTTATAATCTCTTTTGGGTCTTTTTTTGGTTTTTTACCCGCAATATTTGCCGAAGTTTGAATAAGTGGGGCGTTCATTTTTTTTAATAACAAATTCAATGGTTTATAGTTCGGGACGCGAAGAGCAATTTTCTTTTTATCAACACCGTAAATTTTAAAAGTTTTTTTTTCGAGTACAACCGTAGTCTTTCCGGGCCAACATTTTTTAAGAAAAGATTCTTCTTTTTTATTAATTTTTGCAATGTTTTTAGCAGTTTTGATATCTTTTACAAAAACAGGGAAAAATTTTTGTTTAAGACGTTTTTTTATTTTAAAAACTCTATTTACAGCTTTTTTGTTTTTAGCATCGCACAAAATTCCATAAACAGTGTCTGTGGGAAAAATAATAATCTTTCCGGCTTTAATATAGTCGGTTGCTAATCCTATGGTTTTTTGTTGGTTTTTTTTATTCAATTTAATAACTTCCATATCTTCCTTTTTTAGATATTATATATTATAATTTGCAAATTTTAAAAATTTATATATAATAATGATATTTGCAATTCAAAAAAAATGACAAAAACATTCAAAATTAAAAGACACCTTCAAGACTATAAGGACTTTTTAAAACCTCCAAAAGAAGGAGAAATTATTAAAGGAACAATTATTGAAATAAGTGGAGGGGACGTTTATTTAGATATTGAAAATTATAAAACCGGTGTTGCCAAAAAAGAAGACTTAAGATGTGGAGGAGAGGATGCTCCTAAAATAAAAGAAGGCGAGGAGTTAATGGTAAAAATAGTAGGTCCTGAGAGAAAATCAGGTTTTATTCCGGTTTCTTTAAGTGAAGCCAGGAAAGATATAGTTTGGGATGATCTTTCAAAAACGAAAGAAAAAAAAGAAGTTCTTAAATTAAAAGTTATCAGTGCAAATAAAGGGGGACTTCTGTTTAATATTTCTGGTATACAGGGGTTTTTGCCAGTATCTCAGTTATCTAAAGAAAATTATCCTAAAATAGAAGATCCTACTCCTGAGAAGATTTTTCAAAAATTACAGGAATTTGTCGGAAAAGAAATGAAAGTTCAGGTTATAACTGTTGATAAAGAAAGAGAAAAATTAATTGTAAAAGAATCGGAATAAAATATAATCTGATAATAAATTTTGCCAAAGTAGCTTAGTTGTTCCAATACAGCAAAATAATATTCTTATTTGCTGTATTGAGGATCCACGAATTCCACGATAGGAATTCGGGAGCAGAGATCCGAAATTTCTTTAATAAATTTCGAGAGACCACGATTTAATTTATTTTTTAAATCGGGACAACGGTTTTGTCCCAGTATAATCTTTAAAAATTTATCAAATTTTTAAAGATTTACGGAATCCCGTAAATCTAAGCCGACTTAGCTCAGCTGGTAGAGCAACTGTTTTGTAAACAGTAGGTCGTCGGTTCAAGTCCGACAGTCGGCTCAAGGCGTCAGCAAGATTTTACGGGATAAACCGTAGGTCGTCGAGCGCAAAACCGTCCCGTGGGGATTAGTCCTTTTATACGGGGTTCGATCCCGACCTTAGGCTCCCCTGGTTGAGGTTAATGGGTAGGTGGCGGAGTGGCCAAACGCACCAGTCTGTAAAACTGGCGGTCTCTGACCTTCGGGGGTTCGAATCCCTCCCTGCCCAATTAATTTTATTGGGGGCAAAATTTATTATCATGGTTTGCCGCAAAGCGCCCAGGTAGCTCAGCTGGTAGAGCAACTCCATGGTAAGGAGTAGGTCAGCGGTTCAAGTCCGCTTCTGGGCTTATAATAAAGGGAATCTAACAAAATTATGGCAAAAAAGAAAAGAAAATTAATAAAACTTCAGTGTAAAGACTGTAAAAGCATTAATTATTATAAATATAAAAATCCTGTTTCAGTAGAAAGGAAGATAGAGCTAAAGAAATTTTGTAAAAAGTGTAGAAAACACACAGCCCATAAAGAATCAAGAAAATAGAGATTTGTCTTTTTATAGGGGTGTGGTGTTAATGGCAGCACAACGGTCTCCAAAACCGTTAGTCCGGGTTCAAATCCTGGCACCCCTGCAAAAAACCCTTGACATACCGCGTTTAAAAGAAATAAAATTAGTACTTAGACCTCAAAGGGTTTTTTATTTAAATAAAATTTATGATAAAAAGAAAAAGATTAAAAAGGAAAATTTCATCAAAAAAACCATCAAAAACTCCCGAGGACAAAGGAGCACCGATCCATGTTGCAGTAATTCCAGACGGTAACAGGAGATGGGCAAGGAAGAGAGGATTTTCACCATGGATTGGCCATCAATCAGGCATGAATAACCTTGAAAAACTGCTTGAGAAAGCAATGGATTTAGGCGTTAAATGTTTTACTTTTTGGGGGGCTTCCCAGGACAACTTAACAAAAAGACCCAAAAGAGAAGTTAATTTTTTATATAAGGTTTTTGACAGGCAAATAAGAAAAGCCTTAAATGATAAAAGGATTGAAAAAAATAAAGTAAAAGTAAATTTTTTTGGCAGATGGAAAGATTTTTTTCCAAAGAACACACAAGTAGCGATACATCAACTTACAAAAAAAACCCGTACCTTCAACAAACATGTTCTGACTTTCCTCCTAGCTTACAATGGAACAGATGAGATGATAAACTGCGTAGAAGAGATATCAAAGAAAGGTATAAAAAAGGTAAGCAAAGATACAATAAAAAACCATCTTTGGACAAAAGATCTTCCACCGGTAGACCTTGTAATACGCACAGGATGTGAAGAAGATCCACACATGTCAGCAGGATTTATGATGTGGGATACAGCATACTCCCAACTTTACTTTACAAAAACCCTTTTTCCTGCATTCACCCCAAAAGAGTTTGAGAAAATCATAAAGAACTTCTCAAAAAGAGAAAGGAGGATGGGTAAGTAGAGAAAGTTAACGGAATAGTGATTGTAGGAAATATGTACCGGTTCAAAGCCGGTATTTAATTTGGTAAAATATAAAAATGACTTCTCTTTCAGACTACCTTATTTCGGTTGGTTACTTAAAAACGCCAATTATTATTGACGCTTTTTCTAAAATTAAAAGAGCTGATTTTTTACCTAAGGAATTAAAGAATATAGCTAATTTAGATGAAGCACTACCAATTGGAGAAGGACAGACAATTTCTCAGCCCGCTGTCGTTGCCTTTATATTAGAGCTTTTATCTCCAAAACCGGGCAACAAGATTTTAGATGTTGGATCTGGCTCTGGCTGGACCAGCGCACTTTTATCTTATATTGTAAGTAATGGGAAAAAGAATAAAAAAGGCAGAGTTTTGGCAATCGAAATAAAAGAAAAATTAAAAAATTTCGGAGAAAAAAACACAGCAAAGTATAATTTTGTAGATGGTGGTATAGCTGAGTTTTTTTGTGGGGATGGTACAAAAGACTTGGAAAAAGGAGAAGTATTTGATAGAATCTTAGTATCAGCTGCAGCGAAAGATGTTCCTCAAGGACTTAAAAATCATTTAAAGATTGGTGGAAGATTAGTAATACCCATTATGGACAGGAAAGAGGAATTCTTTTCGCAACAAAGTATTTGGCTTTTTGAAAAAAAAGAAAAAAATAAATTCAAAAAGACTAAATATCCTGGTTTTATTTTCGTTCCATTAATTTCATCCCATTAAATCCCGCGATGCGTGAACTGCTAGAGTAATTATTTAACTGGATAAAAACAATATGGAGAAAAAACATATAGACATTAAAAAAACAAGTTCCCCTTCTTTTAAAACTTTTTCTATTCCAGAAGATGAGAATTCAGAAGAAGTCAAAAAAGAAAAAAAACCACGCAAAGAAAATAAATGGCCGATGTTTTTTTTAATTTTGATAACTATTGGAATAATTTCAGTTGGTAGCTATTTCTTTTTAAAAGAGGAAATTAAAAAACCTCTTAACTCTTCAGATACAGAAACAAGGATTGTTGAGATTAAAGAGGGGGAAGGTATGAGACAAATAGCAAAAAGATTAGAGGAAGAGGGCATTATTAAAAACGAATTTTATTTTATTTTATATGTTTTAAAAACAGGAACTATGAGTCAATTAAAGACAGGAAGGTATCCTCTTGCTCCTTCAATGTCAGTTCCAAGGATTGTCCAGAAAATAGTTTCGGGAGATATAATTCCTGAAGTGGTCAAAGTAACTATTCCAGAGGGTTTTAGGCTTTCTCAAATACAAGATCGAATAAAAGAAGAGTTTATTAAGGCGGGCGAGAAAGATTTTGAAATTAATCTTTCTGGTTTTAAAATCAGCGATTTTAAAGAAAAATATGATTTTTTAGATGACGCGCCAGCAAATTATAGTCTTGAGGGTTATCTTTTTCCTGATACTTATGAATTTCCAAATGCTAAAGATATGACTGATGAAGATAAAACAAAGGCGATAGTAGAGAAAATGCTGGATAATTTTAATATAAAACTCAACACTAATTTAAGAGAAGATATAAAAAATCAAAAAAAGACTATTTTTCAGATAGTTACAATGGCAAGTATTTTAGAAAGAGAAGTAAAAACAGAAAATGACAGAAAGATTGTTTCTGGGATTTTTTGGAAAAGGATAGACGATGGAAGGCCGCTCGAAAGTTGTGCTACAATTGCATATATATTAGGCAAAGACAAATGGAGATATTCTTTCCAAGACACTCGAGAAGAGTCACCCTATAACACTTATTTAAACAAAGGATTACCAGTAGCTCCAATTTCAAATCCTGGAATTAAATCAATTGAGGCTTCAATTTATCCGCAAAAAAGCGATTATAATTATTTTTTAAATGATTCAAAAACCGGAAAGACTATATTTTCAAAAACTCTTGATGAGCATAATCAAAACAAAGTAAAATATTTACAATAGATTTTTTCACATGAAAAAGGCCACTATAATATTAATAGTTCTCGGGATTTTAATAATTTTTGGTATCACTATTTTTATTTGGTGGTACCAAACACAAAGGCCTATGCAACAAATTCTAAAAAAACAAGCATTAGAAAGTAAACCCACAAATCTTGAGCATAAAAAAATAGCCGCAATTATTATTGCTTCTGAAGATTTCAGAGACGAGGAATATTTCAGAACCGTTGAGGAATTGTCAAAAAATGAGATAGAAAAAAAAGTAATTTCAACAAAAAAAGGAATAGCCAAGGGCGCTGATGGGGGCGAGGTAAATATTGATTTAGCTTTAGAGGATTTTAAAGTAAGAGATTTTGATGCAATTGTTTTTATCGGCGGGCCAGGCGCTTTAGATGAACTTGATAATAAGAGATTTTATAGAATAGCCAAAGAGGCAGTTTTAAAGAAAAAAATTTTAGCTGCAATTTGTATTTCTCCCACAATTTTAGCAAAGGCTGGCGTTCTTGAAGGGAAAAGAGCAACGGTTTGGGCAAGTACCTTAGATAGACAACCAATAAAAATTCTTGAAGATAATGGCGCAGATTATATAAATGAGAGCGTTGTTCAAGACGGAAACATAATAACAGCAAATGGTCCTCAGGCAGCAGTGGAATTTGGAAAAAAAATTGTGCGTAATCTTAAAAAAGATTAATCATTTTAAAGTAAAGAAAGGTTGACATTAAATTAAAATTTGCTAAAATCTTTTATTGCCGTAGAAGATAGGTTCTTGGTCAAGTTTAGAACAGAGACTTTTTGAGCTTGTCGAAGCATAAATCCTATTTAGGCGAAACACAAATATTTTTTTTGGAGTTTCTAACTGCGGCAAGATCGCAGTTTTTTAGTTAAAATTTTATTATGCTAAATAAAGATCAAAAAAAGGAAATAGTAAAAAACCTAAGGAAAAAGTTTAAGGAAAATAAACTTGCTGTTTTTTGTAACTTTGAAGGAATTACAGTCATAAAACAAAGAGACTTAAAGAAACAATTTAAAGAAAGTGATGGCGAAGTTTTTGTAATTAAAAAAAACCTTCTTAAAAAAGCTCTTTTGGAAGAAAATTTAAAATTTCCTGAAATTAATGGATCAATAATAATTGGGATTGGTAAAGACGAAACATTGCCGGCAAAAATCATTGATAAGCTTCCGCTTGAAAAAAAAGAAAGAATTGATTTTATTGGGGGCATTTTGAATGACGAGGGCAAAATTATTTTTTTAGAGAAAGACGAGATTGAATCTATCGCAAAACTTCCTTCAAGGGAAGAAATTTTAGCAAAACTTGTTAGCGTTATTAGGGCGCCTATTTCTAATTTAAATTTTGTTTTAAAAGCAAATATCCAAAAGCTTACTTATATACTTGCCAATATTAAAAGCGAGTAAAAGGTCAGTATAATAAATCAACTAAAAATAAAAATTTATGTCAGAAGAAAAAGAAAAAAAAGAAGAAAAAAAAGAAGAAAAAAAAGAAGAAAAAAAAGAAGAAGTAAAAGTTCCTAAAGAACTAGAAGATATTGTTAAAAAAATTGAAGACTTAAAGGCTAAGGAATTAGCAGAACTTGTTAAGGTTCTTGAGGATAAATTTGGTGTTTCAGCTCAAGCATCTGTTGCGGCTTTTGCCCCGGGCGTTGGAGCTCAAGCTGGCGGAAGCGAAGGAGGAGAAGAGGAAAAGACTGAGTTTGATATTGTCTTAACCGCTCCTGGTTCTTCAAAAATCGCTGTAATTAAAATAGTAAAGGAAATTACAGGCAAAGGACTTAAGGATTCAAAAGATATAGTTGACGCCTCAGAAAAAGAAGGACAAACTCTAAAAGAGAAAGTCAAAAAAGAAGAGGCAGAAGAACTTAAGAAAAAATTAGAAGAGGCTGGAGCTGGTGTAGAGTTAAAATAATCTACACCAACATAAGGAAAAAGAGCCCAAAAAAGAGGGCTTTTTTCTTTATAATTGCAATATAAATTTCGAAAGATTATAATTATATAATGATATCTTTTTCTAAAATAAAATCATATTTTAAAATTAAAGAAGATAAACCTTCAGAAGAAAAGGAAATTATTAAATTTGAAGGTAAGTTTTCCGAAAATATAAAAAGAATTAAAAAAGGAGACAAGTGGTTTTTGGCTGACGAGAAAGGGGAGAAAATAAACGACAAATCTTATGATTATATAGATACGCCTTCAAATAATATAGCAAGGGTTAAGAAAAATGGAAAATGGTATTATATTGATAATTATGGAGAGGAAATTGCAAAAGAAGGATTTGATGTTGCCAGAAGATTTCCGCAAGACGGCATAGCAAGAGTAAAAAGCAAAAGAAAGTGGTTTTATATTGATAAAAGCGGAAGTCATATTGCAAAAGACGGTTTTGATTATGCGTGGAAATTTTCTGAAGGGATAGCAGCAGTGAAGAAAGACGGAAAATATTATTATATAAACAGAAACGGTATTCCAATAACAAAAGATAAGTTTGACGACATAAGAGAGTTTCATGGTGGAAAAGGGTATGTTAAAAAAAATAATACATGGTATTCTATTAATAGAAGCGGTAATATAAAAGAATTTCACTAAAATAATATGAAAAACAAAGCCATATTTCTTTCTTTATTTTCTTTCTTCCTTTTTTTATTTTTCATTTTTCCAAAAGAAACGCACGCTCTTTCTTGGGATATTGTTATGAATGATGGGTTTGGAGAGGGTGTCCAAAATAGGACAATTAACAGTTTGGTTGTTTTTGGAGATTATATTTATGCTGGAGTTAATAATACAACCGATGGTGCCAAGGTTTTAAGGAGTACAGATGGCTCTTCTTGGACACAGGTAAATACTAATGGCTTTGGAGATTCTGCTCATACAAACGTAGTTCTTTTTACGGGTAATAATATTTTATATGCTGCTGGTACCGTCGGGGAAGCAGGAGTTTCTGGTTTTAAACTTTTAAAAACCACAAACGGTACTGATTGGGTGCAAATTGGAACTGACGGATTTGGAACGGCTGATAATTATGGGATACAAAGTATGACCTTGTTTGGAGGAAAGCTATATATTTCTGTTTATTTTATAGACTTTATTACTTTTGATATGGGAGTTAGAATTTATCGTATAGATAGTGATTCCAGCTGGACAAAGGTTAACGAAGAAGGCTTTGGAGATGCAAGCAATGTTAATTCTTATGCAATGAGTGTTTTTGAAGACCAGCTATATGTTGGTACTCATCATGGTGCTCAGGGTCCTGAAATGTGGCGGACTCAAAGCGGAACAAGTTGGTCTCAGGTAGTAGATAATGGATTTGGAGAAATAAATGGTCGTTTTTTCTCAAGTATTTTTAGTTTTCACGAAAAAATCTACGCCTCAATAATGAGTGATACTGGTCTTGAGCTTTGGAGGTCAGATAGTGGAAATTCTGATACATGGACACAGATGGGAGAAGACGGTTTTGGAAGTGCTAACAATCTATGGACTGCTTATACCCCGGTAATCGTAAATGATGTTATTTATTTTGGTACAGGGAATGAAACTGCTAATCTTGCTAAAATTTTTATTTCTCAAGACGGAGAAAACTGGACAGAAGAAGATAATAGTGCTTTTTTACATGTAAATGATGAAGGAATTTACTCGGGAACTTTTTTTAATAGTAGAACTTATTTTGCAATCGGGAACGACACTATCGGTTCAAGAATAATAAGATCTGAGACGCTTGATCTTTTAGAAATTACAACAGAATCAAGCGATTTACCAGAAGCAATTAAAGGAGAAAATTATAGTTACCAGGTTGAATATGAAAATGGAACTTCTCCATATACTTGTACTTGGGAAGGGGATTTGCCAGAAGGCATGGAGGTGACTTCGGGCTGTAAAATAGAAGGTACCCCACAAAAAGCAAGCAATCACACTTTTACTGTTTATCTTTCAGATTCTGGAATTCCAGCTCAAATAGATGGAAAAGAACTCACGTTGATAGTCAATGAGTCAGAATCGGAAGGTCAGGAGCTTACAGAATTACCAGAAACGGGAGTAAGTTTTAATTATCCTTTTGTTTTTATTTTAGGATTATTTTTATTCTTTGGATTATATCTTGAAAAATCATCTCAACTTTGATATTTTTATTATTGTCTAGGGGCCTGTAGCTCAACTGGCTAGAGCACCCGCCTTGCACGCGGGAGGTTACCGGTTCGACCCCGGTCAGGTCCACTTTTTATTTTAGGAAAGTATTGGTATTCTATTTGACGAAAAAAGTAAAAAATGGTATAATTTATACCGTTCGCTTTTTAATTGAAAATTTGTTAATATTCAAAAAGTTTTTCATGTTTACAAAGCTAAAAATAAAGCTTAAAGGAGCAAAATTCAGAAGAAGAATTTTCTGGAAAGATGTTTTTAAAATATTTTTTCTACAAATATTGATTTTTTCTTTCTTTTTTGGTTTTGAAAAAGCTTTAAAAATATCTCCGATTTCAATTCCAGAGAATTTTCCTCAAAGCTTACTTTTTATTATGTCCGCTGTTTTATTTTCTTTTTTTATTTTTATCGCTATTTTGAGCTTTAAAAAACTTTCACCAAAAAAAGTTGCAAAAGAAGAACTAAAAACAAGCGGAATTTATTCTTATACAAGACATCCTTTCTATGGGGCAATAGTTTTCTTTTTAAATCCGGCAATTGCAATTTTTTTAAGATCCTGGGGAATGCTTACCGCCTGTATAGTTTGTTTTTACCTTTGGAAGTGGTTTGTAAAAGAAGAGGAAGAAAGACTTACTGAAAAATTCGGGAAAGAATATCATGATTATAAAATAAAAACCTCAAGATTATTTTTGCCTCGAGTTTTTGAAACTGCTTATTCTAGAAAAAAAGCTCTATTTTATGTTTTAATTTCTTTTTCAAGTTTCCTAATTGTTATTATCGGCTTTAATATTTATACAGAATTTGAAGCAAAAAGAGCTGAATTTTCTGAACAGGTTTTTACAGATGAAATTTCAATAATAAATAATAAAATCAGCGACATCAAGATAACGCCGCCTACTCCTTCTCCTACAAGACCAGCAAAGAATTACAAAAGAAGGATAGATAAAAACGCTTACAAGAACGGCAAAATTAAAATAACAAGAATTGGCGTAGAAGCTCCTATTGTTTTTGTAAACAGCACAAAATATCTTGATTATTATCACAAATATGGAGTAGTCCATTATCCCAAAACTTCAACTCCTGGCAAGGGAGGTGCTATGTTGCTTTCGGGGCACAGTTCTGGCCCTCCGAATGTTAGAGGTAAATATGACTATATTTTTTCCAAATTAAACAGTTTAAGACCCGGAGATAAAGTTACTATTTATTATGAGGGCACTACTTATGAATATAGGATTTTCAGGAAAGAGATTGTCTGGCCCAAAGAGGCAAAATTAAGAGAATATAAGGGAAGGGAAACAATTTCACTTCTTTCTTGCTGGCCGGTTGGTACTAATTCAAGAAGGATTATAGTTGAAGCTCAAAGAATAAGATAATTTAACTATAGCAACTTCTAACTAACTAACTAACTAACTAATAACTTTCTAGATTCCAAAACATTATCGACATTGCAAGTCCATAATTTTAAGAAATGATCTTTGATTTTTGTAAATAGGGTTGACAAAAGATTCAAAGTTTTATATAATATAGGTATGTACATTGAAATCATGGATTCCTAATATGGATTGCCATGTTAATCATATAATGTAAGATTTCGTCCCAGTGAAAGGAGGGATAGAAATGGCTGTAAAAAAGTGCAAGGCAATCAGTGTCACTACTGGCAAGCGTTGTAAGAACAACGCCTTGCCGGGTTCTGAATACTGTTATGTCAGCGCACACCAAGCGTTGGCAGGCAAGAAGAATCCCGGCAAGAAGGCCGCTGGAGCTGCGGCCGGTGGAGCCGCTGTCGGCGCTGCCGCAACCTGGCCCTTCTGGAAGAAGGCGTTACTCGCGGGCGGCATAGCGTTGATACTAGTTATCGCCGCGTGCCTAATCCCGAAGATCGTGTGGCATATGGGCAAGGTCACGGTAGTTCACGAGGGAAACCCCGAGAACCCCGTGGTGATCGAGGAAAAGGTCGATGCCAACGTCAATGTGGACGGTGAGCTCGATCTTAACCATGACGGCTTTTTGGACGTTGATCTGGGGAATCCTCCAGACGAGACGTTCAAAGTTGAGCCAGTTTGCCCATGGTGGCCAGTTCCTCAGGAACCGCCGCCGACCTCGGTAGCACCGACGCCAGGAGAGCCACCGATCGCGGACGTTACGCCAACGCCTACGCCGCCATACGTTCCGCCGCAACAGGAAGAACCGGTGTACAGCAGCGTGCCAGACGATAACAACCTGGCATCAAGTGAGGTTCCCTGTGGCGCCGAGACTGCCTCGACCGCCGATCATGGCGAAGAGGGCGCAGGAGACGAAGACCTGGCAATGGCTCTGGAGGAGCCAGATCCGGGCCTGTAACGTAACCCAGGGGGGTTGGAATGCTTAGGCATTCGCTGGGTATGTGCTTTAAGTGCATAAACACCCCTCCCATTCACTTAATTTAAAAAATTTGAGTTAAGTGAATGGGAAATAAATAAAGTTGTGCTTTCAACTTCAAAGGTCAAATTCCCAAATATTAAATAGCCCAGTTAAATATTACAAAAGATAATTTAACGGGCCAGGTTTAACAAACAAAATTATGAAAATCATAAAAGTTTTATCAAAGAAAGTTTTTACAGGAAGCGTTCTTTTCTCTATGATTTTGTTTCAAGCTGGTGCTTTAATGCCACAAGGGCAAGCATTCGCTGCTGGCGCAAAGTTTGAAGGAAACTTAAAACTTTGGGATTCAGCAAAAAGTTCTTGGGAAGATCCAATTTCTGCAAACGCTGGAGATAGAATCGCAATGAGATTTGCTTACAAAAACACGGGCGAGACAGCAAAAGGAGGAGCAGTAACCATTGATTTTAAAGACAACACAAATAAAAAACTTGTCTTTTATGGTTATGTTGATGCAGATAATTCTGATTATCTTATGAACACAGGAACTGTTAATGTTCCTGTTAGCGGTCTTCAATTTACGTTTGACAATACTGCTAGTTGGTATACTTCAAGCGGGAAAAAAGACGTTAATGTTGATATCTCAAAAGAAGGAAAGAGAGCTATTGTAGCAGTTGGAGAAGTTCCAGGCGGAGGGGGTATTACTTCTGAAGGTTATGTAGTTTTCAGAGGCACAATCTCAAGTCCTGCTCCAAGATTTAATTATCAAGAAGGAGATGAGGAATTATTGAAGCTTTTAAACAAAACCAAAGGAGATACTACTTGGCAAGATCCAGTTTCTGCAAATGGCGGAGATGTAATTGCTTTTAATGTTTATTATCACAATGGTGTTGTAGGATCGGTTGCAAAAAACACAAAAGTTTCGATTGAATTTCCAGGTGAGTCAGGAAATAAAATTGCAACAGTTGGTATTGTAGATGCAGATAACACTTCTGCGGTATATGACTACGGGACAATTAATGTTTCTGGAATGCCAGAGGAGTTAACATTTGAAAAAACTGCTCTTTGGTATCCAAATGGCAGTTCAACTGCAACAGAAGTTCCGGTTACAATTTCAGGGAATAAAGTAATTGTGGATATTGGAGACATTAAAGGGTGCTGGGAGTATAAAGGAAGAGTAGTTTTCAAAGCAACTCTTTCTAAAACAGCAGGACCAACTCCAGAGCCAAAACCTCCGGTTGAGACTCCGGGTGAAGTACTTGGAGCTTACACCGAGCAGGAACTTGGAAAAGTTCCAGTTACAGGTGCTCCTTCGGCCGTAGCTTTAACCTTTATTTCTGGAATGCTTGGCTACGGAGCAGTTGCAAGAAAGAAATTAAAAGAAAAGCTCTTGGGTTCAAAACTCCAAAGTGCAATAGACATTGCAAGGAAAAAGAAAAGTTTGTAAAATTTTCTTTCTAATTTGAAAAGCCCCGCCATATTATGGCGGGGCTTTTTGTTATAAGACCTCAGCATTTTTTAAGAATTCTTCAAAGCTAGAGAAAATTTTTACTGCCTTATCTCTTGTAAATTTATAGTCAGGATCTGCTAAAATATTTATAAAGATATCATGGGCTGAAATCAAGTCGGAGACATTTGGAATTTGCGCTTCTTTTACGTTTTTTAATTTTTCTTTTATTCCTTCTCCTTTGTAACCCATTTTAGAGAGCACATTTTCAACTATTTCTTCACTTTCAATAACTGCTAATTTCCAATTTGCTTCACTTGGAGACTCAATTCTTTTTTTAATCTTTTTCCATTTTTTCTGAATTGCATTTTCTCCGGCAGTTTTTCCCCCTCTAGCAAAATCAAGAAAATCTGCGCTGATATACCAGTAAATCCAGCTGCTTTTCCAGAGGGCCCAAATTATAACCGTAAGGAAAATTAAAATTGCCAAAAGCGAAACCGGCTGCAGAATAGAAATAATATTTTGCCAGGCCTCAGATTGAAAGAAAAGAGGAATAGATTCTATGTTAAAATTTATCATGAATTTTCTTTAATTTTAATCTTTATTTTACTTTTTTCAAATAAAAATTTTACCTACTTCAAAAAGTCTATCTTCGCAAAAAGGTGGTGCAATAAGTTGAATACCAACTGGCATATTTTCTGTTTTGCCGCAATTTACTGAA
This sequence comes from Candidatus Paceibacterota bacterium, assembly GCA_028716825.1. Lineage (NCBI taxonomy): Bacteria > Bacillati > Minisyncoccota > Minisyncoccota bacterium. Next base: position 7,487 of record JAQUPA010000007.1, on the reverse strand, counting down.
AGCGCAGGAACACCCGCAAGGCTTGCGGCAACAGTGAAGATATCAGAAAGATACATTTTTAAAGGATCGTTTATTTTCTCTCTAATTTTAAAAGCCACAGTTGGGGATGTGGGTGTTAATATTATATCAACCTTATTAAAGGCTTTTTTAAAATCTTCTTTTATAAGTATTCTTACTTTTCTTGCCTTGTTATAATATTCGTCATAATATCCGGCAGATAAAGCAAAAGTTCCAATTATAATTCTTCTTTTCACTTCTTTTCCAAGGTATTTACCCCTTGTTTTTGAATAAACCTCAAAAAGTGTTTTTGCTGAACTTTCAGATTCTCCATAATTCTGCGAAGTAGAATTAATGCTTGCTCCATAATTCTGCGAAGTAGAATTAATGCTTGCTCCATAATTCTGCGAAGTAGAATTAATGCTTGCTCCATATTTTATTCCATCATAGCGCGCCATGTTAGCTGAAACTTCAGAAGGCATAATTAGATAATAAACTGCCAATGCATATTCTGTGTGTGGAAGGGAAATGTTTTTTATTTTAGCACCTTTTTTTTCTAAATTTTCAATAGTATTTTTTATTTTTTCTTTTACTCCTTTTTCAATTCCTTCAACAAAATATTCTTTTGGAATTCCGATTCTTAAATTTTTGATATCAATTTTTCTGTTTTTTGTTTTTTCTTCAATACTAGTTGAGTCCATTTTATCTTTCCCCTTTATTGCATTAAAAACAATTTCTGTGTCTTCTGTTGTTTTTGTTAATGTTCCTATTTGGTCAAGAGAAGAGGCCATTGCCATTAAGCCGTATCTTGAGACATTGCCATAGGTTGGTTTAAGTCCTACAATTCCGCAGAAAGAAGCAGGCTGTCTTATAGAGCCTCCTGTATCTGAACCGAGCGCACACAAACATAAATCTGCTGCAATTGCTGCAGCAGAGCCGCCAGAAGAACCCCCCGGAACCCTGCTAAGATCATTTGGATTTTTTGTAGTAAAAAAAGCAGAGTTTTCTGTGGAAGATCCCATTGCAAACTCATCCATATTTGTTTTTCCAAGGAAAATAGCGCCTTGTTCTTTCAATTTTTTAATTACTGTAGCATCGTAAGGAGCAATATAGTTTTGGAGAATTTTAGATCCTGCGGTGCATTTTATGTCTTCGATTAAGATATTATCTTTGATTGCAAAAGGCACACCACACAAAAGAGGGGAATTTTCACCCATTTTTTCTATTATTTTTTGAGATTCTTTTGCCCGAGAAAGAGCTAAATTTTCTGTAACAGTTAAAAATGCATTAATTTTTCCATCCTCTTTTTTTATTTTTTCAAGATAATTTTTTGTAACCTCAACGCAAGAAGTTTCTTTTTTTAATAATTTCTTACGTAATTCTTTAATTGTCATAAAGGCTATTTAAGTATTTCTTTTACTTTTATATAATTTTCTTTTTTATCTGGCGCCGCATCAATTAACTTTTTTTTTGTTCCTTGTTTTTTATTCCTTGTTTCTTGCCTTGCCTTATCTTCTCTCATTACATTATAGATTTCTGCGGGATAATATATTTTATCTGTTTTTTTTATTTTAAGTTTCTCTATTTTTTTAACAAAATCCAAAATCGAAGAGAAATCTTTTTCAAAAGATTTTTTGTCTTCTTTTTTAATTTCAATACGAGCAAGTTTTAGAATATGATCAATATTCATTTTATAAATTTTATTTGGGTACTTCCATTTCCTCTGTTGATACAAGAACTTCTCTTAATTTCGGTAGGTTTTCAAGAACAATTCCACAGCCCCTTGCAACAGCTGTTAGGGGATCTTCGGGAACTTTTACTGGAATTTTTGTTTCTTTTTCAATGAGTTTGTCTAGCTTTTTTAAAAGACTACCACCACCAACGAGATAAATTCCCCTTTTCATAATATCAGCTAAGAGTTCTGGTGGCGCTTCTTCAATTGCAGTTTTTACTTCATTCACAATAGATCTAATAGATCCTTTAATTGCATCTCTTATATCTTCGTCTGTTACTACTATTTCTTTTGGAAGTCCTGTAATTAAATCTCTTCCTCTCATAGGATATTGAAGTTCTTCTTTTAATGGGAGCGCAGAGCCAATTTTTATTTTTAATTCTTCTGCAGTTCGCTCACCCAAGATAATTTTATATTCTTCTTCGGCGTAGCGAATAATATCTTGGTCTAGTTTATTTCCCGCAATCCTTAAAGATTTTGAGTTTACAATTCCACCAAGCGAGATACTTGCAACTTCAGTTGTGCCACCGCCAATATCAACAATTAAACTTCCTTCGGCTTCTTGCACGGGCAGGCGAGTGCCAATTGCTGAAGCCATTGGTTCTTCAATTAAATATACATCTCCTGCTCCTGCATTTTTTGCTGCGTCTTCAACTGCTTTTTTTTCAACTTCTGTAACTCCGCAGGGAATACCAACAACTAATCTTGGCCTTGGCCAAGGGAAAAATCTTTTTCCAAAAGATTTATCAATAAAATATTTAAGCATTTGCTCTGTAATTTCAAAGTCAGAGACAACTCCGCCAACAAGCGGTTTTGTAGCTATTATATGGGCAGGGGTTTTTCCTACCATTTTTCGTGCTTCTTCTCCAACAGCCAAGAGTTGTCCTGTCTTATTGTTGATAGCAACAACAGAAGGTTCGTTTATAATAATTCCCTTACCCCTTACATAAACAAGAGTATTTGCTGTTCCAAGATCAATGCCAACATCCCTTTGAAAAATCATAATTTTTTAAAATTAATGCGTAAGCTCCACATTTTTATAGAGTATTAATTTTGTCTATTTTAATCAATTTTATTTCTTTATTTTTTCTTTCTTTAAATTCAACGCAATTTTTCTTTAGCGTTTTTTCGGAAATTACAAGTCTTTTTGAAATACCAATTAAATCGTTTTCTGCTAATTTTTCTCCTCCAGAAATTTCCTTCCTGTCATCATACAATACACTAGTTTCTGAGTTTTGTCCATTTTTATTTAATATCTCATAAACCTTATCCGAGGTTTTTTTTATCTTGCTATCAATATTCGATTTACCACAGAAAATAGAAATTAAGTGGAACTTAAAGGGGGAGACTTCTTCTGGCCATAAAATTCCTTCTTTGTCATGGTATATCTCAACAATCGCTGCCATTAATCTTGAAAGTCCAATTCCATAGCATCCCATTAAAACTAAATTATCACTGCCATTTTTGTCTTTGAAACTTAAATTGAATGCCCTGGAATATTTATTCCCGAGCTTGAAGATATTTCCAACCTCTATGGTTTTTTCTTGATTAAAATCTTCTGATTTGCATTTTGGGCAGGATGGAATATTTGTTTTTATTTCTTTATTAATTGCAAGTTTGCATTTTTTGCAAATATAAATTGTATCTTCTCCTGCTTGGGTTACTGTTTGGAATTCATGAGAGTATTTTGAAAAAGTTCCACCGGAAGCAAGAGTAAGATAAGTATTTTTCAAAAGGCCTACTCTTTTAAAAATTTTAAAATAGGCCTCCTTTGCTTTTTCGTAGTATTTATCAAGATCTTCTTCGTTTTCGTGAAAAGAGTAGAGATCTTTCATTAAAAATTCACGACCCCTTAAAAGTCCTGATTTTGCCCTCAATTCGTCTCTGAATTTATCTTGAATTTGGTAAATATAAAGGGGCAAATTTTTATAAGACTTAACAAATTTTTTGGTAAGTGGGGTAATAACTTCTTCGTGGGTCCAGCCAAGACCGAAATCTTTTCCCTCCTGGTTTTTTGTTTTAAACATTTCTTCAATTTTCCATCTTTTTGTTGTTTCCCAGTTTTTTCTAGGATGTAGGGCCGGCATTAAAATTTCTTGGCCGCCAATTTCGTTCATCTCTTCACGAATTATATTCCCTATTTTATTTAGAACTCGAAGACCCAAGGGGAGAAAAGTATAAACTCCTGCCATTAATTTATCGACAAAACCAGCTCTCACGAGAAGCTTTGCGTTTATGCTTTTTTCTTTTTTTATATCTTCCTTTCTTGTTTTTGTGAAAAGTTGGGATTGTCGCATAAATAAAAAGCCTTATTATTGCTTCATTATAACAGGATTTTTTGGAAAATAAAATTACTACTCAACTGTTACGCTTTTTGCCAAATTTCTTGGCTTATCAACATCATAGCCCTTTAGAGTTCCCATATAATATGCAAAAAGCTGTAGTGGGACAACAGTTAAAAATGGAGTTAGCATTTCTAATGTCTTGGGAATAAAGATAACATCATCTACTAATTTTTTAATCTTTTTATTGCCCTCTGTTGCAATTGCGATTATTGGTCCTTTTCGTGCTTTAATTTCTTCAATATTTGATTGAGTTTTTTCATAAACACTGTCTGTTGTTGCGATAGCAACGGTAGGGAAGTTTTTGTCAATTAGAGCAATCGGGCCGTGTTTCATTTCGCCAGCGCCATATCCCTCACTATGGATATAAGAAATTTCTTTTAATTTTAATGCTCCCTCAAAAGCAATTGGGAAATTGTATTTCCTTCCTATAAAAAGAAAGTTCGGATAATTCTTGTATTTTTTTGCGAGCGATTTTATTTGGCTTTCTATCTTTAGAGTTTTTTTAACAAGTTCCGGAAGCTTATTTATTTCTTTTGTTATTCTCTGGCCCATCACAATAGACATGTCTCTTTGTCTTCCCAGTAGAACTGTTAGGAGAGCCAAAATTTCAATTTGAGAAGTGAATGCTTTGGTTGAGGCAACTCCAATTTCGGGTCCGCAATGATTATAAACACCAGCATCAGTTTCTCTTGCAATTGTAGATCCTACTGTATTTACAATTCCAAGGGACAAAGCCCCTTTTTCTTTTCCTTCTCTTATTGCAGCTAGCGTGTCTGCAGTTTCTCCGCTCTGTGAAATCGCAAGGATTGCCGTGTTTTCATTTAAGACTGGTTTTCTGTATCTAAATTCTGAAGCATATTCTACCTCAACCGGAATTCCCGCGTATTCTTCAAGCATATATTCACCGATAAGACCCGCATGGTATGCAGTTCCACAAGCGACAATAATAATTCTTTTAATTTTTCTTAAATCTTTTTTTACATCCTCAACCCCTCCCAACTTTACATTTCCTTCCTCGGGAATTGTTCTTCCTCTTTTTGAGTCTTTCAAGCTTTCTGGCTGTTCCATTATTTCTTTTAACATAAAATGAGGATATCCTCCTTTTTGTGCTTGTTCAACGTCCCAATCAATCTCCATAATTTCTTTTTCCTTTGTTTTGTTTTCAAGATCAGAGACAGTAAGGTCATCTTTCTTTAAAGTAGCGATTTCTCCATCATCAAGAAACATTATTCTTTTTGAGTGCGAAAGCAAGGCTGCTGCGTCAGAAGCAACAACAATTTCATCGTTATTTACGGCTATTGCAAGAGGGCTTGAGTTTCTTGCTGCAACGATTTTTTCAGGATCATCAACTGCTATTGCCAGCAACGCGTAAGTTCCTCTTACCTTTTTTAAGGCCAATCTTACTGCTTTTTCTAAATTGCCCTTGAAAAATTCTTCTATTAGGTGTGCCAAAATTTCCGTGTCGGTTTCTGATACAAACTTATGTCCTTTTTTCTTTAAAGTTTCTTTTAGTTCTTTATAGTTTTCAATAATACCGTTATGAACAACCCAAATTTTCTTTTTACAGTCATGGTGAGGATGTGCGTTAATTTCGGTTGGCTCTCCGTGAGTTGCCCACCTTGTGTGCAGTATAAAAGGAACGCCGTTTAATTTATTTTTAAAGAATTTTTTTTCAAGAGAGTTAATTTTACCAACAGATTTTAAAGAAGAAATTTTATTTTTTTCTTTATTTAGAACCGCCATGCCCGCAGAGTCATATCCTCTGTATTCAAGGCGTTTTAATGCTTCAATTCCCAAAAAAGGATCTTTTTTTGGACCAATGTAACCTACTATTCCGCACATGCTATTTTTACCCAAGAGGGCAAGAATTATTTATTTTTCGCAGCCCGATTGGCTACAAAATTAGCACCGAGCACATAAGATTTATGTGCTTGGTAAAAACCTTTATGTTACTAAATTAATTAGTTTGTTTGGAACGAAAATGACCTTTTTAATTTTCGTTCTTGCAACATATTTTTTAATCTTTTCTCTTCCCAAAGTCAATGCTTCAACTTCCTTTTGGGAAAGGTTTTTTTCAACTTCTAATTTATCCCGCATTTTACCGTTAACTTGGACTATTAAAGTTATTTTTTCCTCTTTGATTAATTTTTCGTCATATTTAGGCCAGGATTGTTTAAAGATGCTTTTTTTATGACCCATATCCTTCCATATTTTTTCGGTGATGAATGGCGCAAAAGGAGCTAATAATTTTAAAAAAGTTTCAAAGTCTTTTTTAAATATATATGTTATAAAACATCCTGGTTTTCTTTCTAATGATTCAGGTGATTCAAAAAAATTATTTTTTAAAATCATTAATTGGCTTATCGCAGTATTGAATTTAAAGTTTTCAATATCTTCTCCTACTTTTTTTATGGTTTTATTTAAAGGAACATTAACATTTTCGCTTGTCGCTTTATTTTCATTAATCCAACCCTCGAATAATTTTTTATCTCCTTTTATCCACGTAAAATAAAATTCATGAACATCGTTTAAAAATCTTTTAATTCCAGCAATGCTTTCTGTGTTCCACGGTTTTGTGTCCTCAAGTGGGCCAAGGAACATTTCATACATTCGTAAGGTGTCTGCGCCATATCCTTTATAAGGAGCGTTGATTTGGCAATCTTTTATAATATCATCCGGATTAATTACATTGCCCTTTGATTTTGACATTTTATGTCCGTCAGGCGCCAGGATTGTTCCTTGATGGCGAAGTTTTAAAAATGGTTCTGAAAAGTTAAGATACCCGAATTTTTGAAGGGCCTTAGTAAAAAATCTTGAATATAAAAGATGCAATACAGAGTGCTCGGCGCCTCCAACATAAACATCAACAGGCAGCCATTTTTTAAGGGCTTCTTTTGAAGCAAATTCTTTATCGTTTTTTGGATCCGCGTACCTTAAATAGTACCAGGAAGAGCAAACAAAAGTATCCATTGTATCTGACTCACGCCTGGCTTTAGCTCCACACTTTGGACATTTTACATCGTGGAATTTTTTTGAATTTACCAAAGGACTTTCACCGGTTGGCTTGAAATCAACATCAGTTGGCAGTTTAACTGGCAAGTCTTTTTCAGAGACCGGGACTTCTCCACACTTTTCGCAATAAATAATCGGAATTGGTGCGCCCCAATATCTTTGTCTTGATATTAACCAATCGCGAAGTTTGTAATTTACAGCTTTTTTGCCTAATTTGTTTTTTTCTAACCATTCAATCATTTTTTCTTTTGCTTTTGAAGTTTTAAGTCCATTCAAAAAATCTGAGTTAATAGAAACGCCTTCATCTGTATGGATTAAAAGTTCATGGTAAAAAGCATCTTCAGAAATCCAAGATGGCCAAGAATAAACATTTTGAGGTTGCTCAGGAATTTTTTCTCCAT
>JAQUPA010000006.1 GCA_028716825.1 Candidatus Paceibacterota bacterium | reverse complement strand
AATAAAGAAACTCCAAAAAAACTTCCCTATATAGTTGTTTTTATTGATGAGTTAGCTGACATTATGGCTGCAAAGGGGAAAGAATTTGAAGCCGGAGTTGTAAGATTAGCGCAAATGTCAAGAGCTACTGGAATTCATTTAATACTTGCGACTCAGCGTCCATCAGTTGAGGTTTTAACAGGGCTTATTAAAGCCAACATTACTTCGCGTATAGCATTTAAGGTTGCCTCACAAGTTGATTCAAGAACAATTATTGATATGGCAGGGGCAGATAAATTATTAGGAAGAGGAGATATGTTATTTGTATCGGGTGAAGTTGGAAAGCCAAAGAGAGTTCAGTCAGCTCTTGTCTCTTCCAGAGAAGTTAAAAAAGTTGTTGATTATATCCAAAAGACCGAGAAAAAAACAGGTAAAGAACTTGAAGATAAATTAGTTGAGACGCTTGAAAAAGCCTCAGAACAGGAAACTTCAGAATTCGGAGATACAGGAGAAGATGAATTTTACGAGGAGGCAAAAAGAGTTGTTGTAAGAGCAAGGAAGGCATCAGCCTCACTTTTGCAACGCCGACTTAAGGTTGGATATGCAAGAGCTGCAAGGCTTCTTGATATGCTTGAAGAAAATGGTGTTGTCGGTCCTTCTCAGGGAGCTAAGCCGCGAGATGTTTATGTAGATAACGAAGAAAACAGTGAAGAGGAAGAGATTATATAATTTTTCACTTCGTTCAAATTTATGGAAAAGATAAGAGCAGTTAGTGCTATAAAAATATTAAATTCAAGAAGCGAAGAAACAATTAAAGTTGAAGTGAAATCAGAAAACTTTAAAGCTTCTTTTTCTGTGCCCCAAGGGAAAAGCAAAGGGAAATATGAGGCTATTTCTTTATCTACAGACAACGCAATAAAAAGTATAAGTAAGTTAATTGTTCCCAAAATTTTAGGCAAAGAAGTTAATTTTCAAGACATTGATAAAACTTTACTTGAGAGCGAAGGTACTCTTCAGAAGAAAGTTTTTGGAGCAAATGCAATACTTGGTGTAAGTATCGCATTGGCAAAAATTCAGGCAAAAATAGAAAAGAAACCACTCTATAAATTTCTCTCACAATTCCTAAGAAAAAAAGGAGAAAAACCAAGACTTCTTATGAACTTGATTAATGGAGGAATTCATAGTTTTGGAGGTCCTGAAATTCAGGAATATTTAATTATATTAAAAACGGAGACATTTAACGAAGGAGTTTTTCTAGGAAGCGAGATTTACAGAAGATTAGGTGAGACTCTTAAAACAAATATAGGAGATGAAGGAGGTTACGTTAAAGAGTTTGAGAACTCTGAAGAACCATTAAAAATTTTAAAAGAGATAATAGAAAGAGGAAAAGTTGAAAGTAATGTAAGTATTGGTCTTGATGTTGCAGCTTCCCAATTATTTAACGGAGAAAATTACGAATTAGATAATAAAAATTTTTCGAAAGAGAAAATAGAAGACTTTTATTTAAATCTTTCTGAAAAATATAAAATTAATTATCTAGAAGATCCTTTTTATGAAGATGATTTTGAATCTTTTAAAAATCTTAAAGCAAAGATTAAGGGATGTCTTGTTGTTGGGGACGATCTTACAGTTACCAATGTTAATCGTTTAAAAGAAGCGATTAAGGAAGATTCAATTTCTGGCGTGATTATAAAACCAAATCAGATAGGAACACTTACAGAAACTATAAAAGCAATTAATCTTGCCACAGAAAATAACATCGACGTTATTATTTCTCATAGAAGCGGAGAAACAAATGATAGTTTTATTTCTGATCTTTCTGTTGCCTGCGGAGCCTGGGGAATTAAAACAGGAGCTCCTGCAAGGGGCGAGCGAGTTGCCAAGTACAATAGATTGCTTGAGATAGAAAAAGAAAAATTGACTTAAATTAGCAAAAGAGAGATAATTAAAGAATTATTTAAAGGTCGGTGATTTAATAGAAAATATATAATATGCAAGACGAAGAACAACCAATGGGTCAGCCAACCCAATCTCAAAATCCTCAGACTTCGCCCGAAGCAACACCACCTCAGGGACCATCAAAAGATCAGCCAGTTATGCCAGACAAACCAAAAAAATCTAAAGGAGGAAAATGGTGGATAGTTTTGTTGGTGATTTTGGGTGTAATTTTACTTGCTGTTGGTGGTGCGTGGTTTTATGCAAAAAGTACTCCTCAATATTCTCTTTATATGATGCGAGAAGCTGCAAAAGCAAAAGATTACAAAAGTTTCAGTAAATATTTCAATGCAGATTCAATCATCGATGATTTATTTGATAAGTACATTGCGGAAATTCGAGAGGAATTAGTGAAACAATACGGAGAAGAACAAGCAGAAGAAGCCATACAACAACAAGAAGCGATTATAGATCAATTAAAGAAATCCCAAAACAAAGAGATGGAAAATCAAATAGAACAAGGCAACCTTCCGATTGTTCAGGATTATGGAATGGGGCTATTTAGTCTTTTTCTCAATACAAAAGTGGAAAAGAGTGGCAATGATGCTAAAGTTGCGATAAAAGATGAATCGGGGAAATCAGTTAAATTTGTAATGAGGAAAAAAAATGGATATTGGGAGATTTATAGGATAGATATGACACTTGAGGAAATTCAAGAATTAAATAAGGGTGAATCATCTACAGATACTCCGTCGACTCCAACAACTACAGAATAGTTGGTTTACGAGAAATAATTCTTTAGAATTAACTCAAAAAAAAGGGCGAAAAAATCGCCCTTTTTTGTTGAATAACTTTCTAAAATTATTTGACTAAATTTTCACAAGAGTAATAATATAAAAAAGGCCAGAATAAAAATAAATTTTAAAATGCCAAAAAGACAAAGAATAAAAGTGAAAGGCAAATGCCGTTATGTAGAGAGAGATAAAAAAGGCAGATTTAAAGATAATACAAATATTAGAAAATCAATTTGTGCGGATATGCGAAAGAAAACAAGAAAGAAAGTAAAAAGAGGTTATGGTCACTTAGGAGATGTAAAGAATTAATACTTATAAATAAGAAAACAGGCCCAGAGGGGGCCTGTTTTTTTTGACTTTTAGATTTTTTTATTCTTCTCTGTTGCTGTCAAATCCTTCTCCTCGTGGTTTCATTGGCCTTGCTTCATTAACAACTAAAGCTCTGCCTTCCACTTCTTTGCCATTTATCGTATCAACAGCTTTTTTAGCTTCTTCGTCTGTTGCCATTTCAACAAATCCAAAACCCTTGCTTCTTCCAGAATGCCTGTCTGTAATAATAGCAACGGATTCAACTGTACCTGCTTCACTGAACATTTTCTTCAAGTCGTCTTCGCTTGAACTGTAGGGGATGTTTCCTACGAAAAGTTTCTTTGCCATATTTTTTCAAATTACGGGCGCAGTTTTAACTGCTTTATCCTGTTCGACCGTGCCCGCACCCCCCACACAATAAAATTTGCGCTGAAGATGCTTACAGGAACTTATTTAGTATATCATTTCTAAATGAAAATACAATATTTCTTATGAATTTTATTTAATTTTTTATTTTGTTATAATGCAAAAAGGTCGTTTAGTTTAAATTTAAATAAAAATATGGTATCTAAAGGAAGAAGTGGTTTTAATAAAAGGCCGCAAACTCCAATTCGAAAACCGCCACGGCTTAAAGGAGAAGTTGCCAAAAGAGGAATAATGCCTTTTCGTAAAAGGTCAAAAAATAAATAATAATTTAAAAATTAAAACATGTATTACGATACAATGCCAGTATGGGTTAGTTTCTTAGTAATAATTTCAATTTTATGGACATTACCATGGAAAGGAGTTGCTCTATGGAAGTCTGCAAGGAAAGAAGATAAGGCATGGTTTATAACATTATTGATTTTAAATACCCTTGGGATATTAGAAATTTTATATATTTTTATTTTTAGCAAGAGAAAAGAAAACAAAACTTCAAAAGAATAATGTGAGAATTGGAGGCAAGATATAATTTATGATAAAATAAACTAATTTAAACATATGCTTTTAGCAATTTTGTGGCTTTTATTTTCTTACTTATTTGCTTCTATCCCTAATGGTTATCTAGTTGTAAAATGGTTTACCGGTCAGGATATAAGAAAAATTGGGAGGAAAAAAATTAGCGGTTCAAATGTAATGCACAATATTGGAATAGCCCCCGGTCTTTTATCGGGTGGTTTTGATATTTTAAAAGGGTTAATAGCTGTAAGTGGTGCTTATTATTTAGGCCTTTCTCCTTTGTTTCAGGCAATTTCTGGAATTCTTGCAGTTTGTGGGCAGATGTGGCCAATTTTTTTAAAATTTTGGGGAGGAAGAGGTGGAGCTACAAGTATTGGTGCAATGCTTGGGTTAAATCCTTTTATCGCGCTTCCCACTATTTTGTTCTGGATTTCTCTTAAGTTCATTTCAAGAGAAATGGGAGCTCCCATTGGAATGATGCTTTTTTATATTATTTGCGGCGGTGTTGGTACTTACCTTGGACATAAAGAAGTCTATATTTTTTCTTTCGTGACACTATTTTTGATTTTTTTACAAAGAATTCTTGGTGAGCCCGGAAGTTTTTCTAAAATAAAAAATAATAAAAAAATAATTTTATATAGACTGTTTTTAGATAGAGACACAAAAGAAAGAATAAAGAGTGAGAAAAAAACGTGGTAGTAAAAAATTTTTATGACAAAACAAAAAATTATTGTAGCTAATTGGAAAATGAATCCAGAAAATATTGATGGAGCTAAGGCAATTTTAAATTCTATTCGAAAAGAAATAAAAAGTAAGGAAGGAATAGAAATTATTATTTGCCCTCCTTCAATATATATAGAAGGTTTAAAGAAAGAACTTATTAAGCAGGAAAATTTAAAATTAAAACTTGGCGGGCAAAATTGTTTTTGGGAAGAAAAAGGAGCATTTACAGGAGAAATTTCTCCAACCATGCTGAGGGGTATGGGCTGTCAGTATGTAATTTTAGGCCATTCCGAAAGAAGAAAAATTTTAGAAGAAACGGATGAAATTATTTCAAAGAAGTTAAAAACAGCATTAAAAATTGGATTAAAAGTAGTTTTGTGTATTGGCGAGACAGAAGAGGATCGAAAAGAAAATTTAACATTTGACGTTTTACGTGCGCAAATTGAAAATACTATCGGATTATTATCTGGGCGTCACACAACAAATATAATTATCGCTTATGAACCGGTTTGGGCGATTGGAACGGGGAAAAATTGTAAAAGTGACGAAGCAATGAGTATTTTAATGTATATAAAAAAAGAACTTCTTAAAATACTATCTCAAAATACAGTTGATAGAATTAGCTTTTTATATGGAGGAAGCGTAAATGGGAAAAACGCAAGAAATTATATTGAAGGGGGATTTGAAGGATTGCTTGTTGGGGGAGCATCGTTAAAGCCCGGAGAATTTATAAAAATTATTGACTCCTTAAAAGAAAAACATGATAAAGAATATTTTAGAAAATAAAAAACAAAATATACTCTTGATAATTATAGATGGCCTGGGTTTATCTGATAAAAAAGAAGGAAATGCGTTTACTCTTGCAAAAACGCCCTATCTTGATTATGCCTGGAAAAATTATCCACACACAAAACTTTTATGTCATGGGAAGTATGCTGGTCTTCCAAATAATCAAGATGGTAATTCAGAAGCTGGGCATATGAATCTTGGAGCAGGAAGAGTTGTTTTGCAAGATGCAATTTTTATTTCAAATAGTATAAAAGATGGAACGTTTTTTAAAAACGAAGCTTTCCGTCAAGCAATATATCATTTAAAAAAGCATAAATCAAAATTTCACTTAATGGGTCTTTTGAGCGGTAAAGAAAGCCCACATGTTTATCCCGATCATCTTTATGGTTTGTTTGAACTTGCAAAAAGAGAGAAAATCAAACCAATTTTACATCTATTTACCGACGGCAGAGATTCTTCTCCTCATGGCTCTATCGAATTTTTAAGACACCTTAAAAAGAATTTTAAAAATGGCGAAGTTGTCGCAAGTATTGTTGGAAGATTCTATGCAATGGACAGAAAAAAGAATTGGAGCAACATTGAAAAGGTTTACAATCTTTTAACTTTAGGAAAAGGGGTTGAGGTAGAAAGCGCGGAAGACGCAATTGTAAAATCTTATAATCAGGGACTTACCGATGAATTTATTATGCCGTCAGTGATTATGAAAGACGGAAAGCCAACAGCAACCATAGATGAAAATGATATTGTAATATTTTTCAATTTAAGATCAGATAGAGCAAGAGAATTAACAAAGCCCTTTACGCAAGAAGATTTTAATACTTTAAACCCTGGTGCTTTCAAAAGAAAAAAAATACCCAAGAATATAAGATTTGTAGCAATGACTGATTTTGGGCCAGAATTATCAAAAATATTAACAGCATTTCCATCAAGAGACGTTGTAAATTCTTTACCTTTCGCCCTTTGTGAAAGAGAAGGAATTTGCGATGGAAAGCAATTATATATTGCAGAATCGGAAAAATATGCACATGTTACTTTCTTCTTTAATGGCGGTTGGTCAGTTCCTGTTGTAGGAGAAGAAACAATAAGGGTTCCTTCCCCGGATGTTGATTGTTATGATAAAACTCCAGAGATGAGCGCTGTTAAATTAACAAAGATACTGAAAGAAAAAATAAAAAAAGGAAATTACAACTTCATTTGTGTAAATTATGCCAATCCCGATATGATAGCCCATACAGGAGATTTAAAAGCTGGTATTAAATGTCTTGAAGTGTTAGACAAACTAATAAAAAGCCTAATTAATGAAGCGCTGAAAAATAATTTTATATGCGTTGTTACTTCCGATCATGGCAATATCGAAGAGATGTTAAATACCGAGACAAGAGAAGTTGATACGAAGCATTCGAAAAACAAAACCCCTTTTATTTTAATCAGTAAAGAAAAAAAATATAAAAACATAAGATTAAAAGAAGGCGTTCTTGGAGATGTCGCACCAACAATATTAGAAATTATGGGAATTAAAAAACCAAAAGAAATGACAAGAAAAGGATTAATTATGAAAAAATCAAAAATAAAATTATGGAAAAATCAAAAATAAGAATATTTAGAGATGCCCAGAAGAAAAAAATTGCTATTGGACAATTTAACTTTTCGGATATCTCACAATTTAAGGCTATTTTATCTGCCGCAAAAAAAACAAAAAAAACATTTATTTTTGGAACTTCAGAAAGTGAGAGTAAGTTTTTAACTCCGAGCCTTGCAGTTAAACTTAGAGATATAGCGGAGAAAGAATTGGGTTTTCCTGTAATTTTAAATTTAGACCATGGCAAATCTTTTTCTTATATTAAAAAAGCAATAGAGGCGGGATACGATATGGTTCACTTTGATGGTTCGAGTTTTTCTCTTAAAACTAATATAAAGAAAACAAAAGAAGTTGTAATTTATGCTAAAAAGAAAGGAGTAATTATTGAGGGAGAATTGGGATATTTAAGGGGCGGTTCTTTTTTACATAAAGATTATGCGAAGATTAAAAAGGAAGATTTAACTTCTCCTGAAGAAGCAGATTTTTTTGTGAGGGAAACGAAAGTTGACGGTTTGGCTGTAGTTATAGGTAACATTCATGGAGTTTGGGCGAAAATGCCCCACCTTGACCTTGATAGGTTAAATATGATAAAAAATAAAGTAGGCGCTAGGGCCTTTTTAGTTTTACATGGGGGGTCGGGTATTTCAAAAAAATCGATAAAAAAAGCTATCCAAAAAGGAATAAGAAAAATCAATATTAATACAGAGATTAGAATTGCCTGGAGAAAAGGCCTTGAAAAAACCCTAAACGAAAATAAAAAAGAAGTAATTCCTTATAAACTATTTCCAACAATATCTAAAGAAATCGAGAAAGTCGTTCTAGAAAAAATTAATTTATTTAATAATAGTTGATAATTTATTGCTAATTCGATATGCTATCTTTAATCGTTGAAAAAAGAGAAAAATTGAAAGAAAAAACAGATTTTTTAAGAAAGGATAATTTACTTCCTGCTGTTGTGTATGGGAAAGAACTTGGAAACATTCCTATAAAGACAAATTATAACGACTTTAGAGGTGCTTATGAAGAAGCGGGCGAGAGCACAATTATTAAATTGAAAATGAAAGGAGACAAAGAAGAAGAGTATCCCGTTCTTATAAGAGAGGTTCAAAAGGACCCTTTGTCGGGAGAATTTCTCCATGCTGATTTTTTTCAACTTCCAATGAATGAAGAAGTAGAGGTTACTGTTCCCCTTGATTTTAAAGGCGAGTCTCCCGCAGAGAAAGAATTGGGTGGTGTTTTAATTAAAAACTTGCACGAAATTGAGATAAAAGCATTGCCAAATAATCTTGTACATTCTATAGAAGTTGATGTTTCTTCACTTGCCCAGCTTGATGATGAAATTAAAATTAAAGATTTAGTTGTACCAGAACAAGTAAAAATTTTAGCCGAACCAGATGAGATAGTAGCAGTTGTTGGTAGAGTGAAAGAAGAAAAGATAGAAGAAGAGCCAGAAGAAGAGAAAATTGAAGATATTGAGGTTGTTGGCGAGAAGAAAGAGGAAGGCGAGGAAGGTGAAGAGGTGGCAGAAGGTAAAGAAGAAACAAAAGTCCCAGAAGAGGCAACAAAAAAAGAAGCAGATAAAAAAGATAATTCTAAAAAATAAAGACATTATGTCTTCAAGATCTAGTAATTGTATTTTTGCGCTCGATGTAGGATCTTCAAGTATAAGATCTATAGTAGGCGAGATTTTACCTAATCTTCCTTTGCAGATTATTGCAGCAAATACTACAGAATCTCAAGGAATTAGAAGAGGTCAGATTTTTGATCAGGACGATGCAGGAGAAGCAATTCAAACAAACATTAATGAAATAGAACAAAGGACCGGAGGTAAAATACCTAGTTTTATTGCAAGTGTTGGCGGACCACATATTCAATCTATAACCTCAAGAGGTGTTATTGCTGCTTCTCGAGCAGATGGTGAAATTACAGACGATGATGTTCAAAGAGCTATTAAGGCGGCAGAGGCTGTTTCTTTACCAAAGAATAAAGAAATTATTCACGTTATACCAAAAGAATTTATCGTTGATAAAGAAAAAGGAATCCGTGATCCTTTAGGAATGCACGGAGTAAGATTAGAAGTAGAATGCGAGGTAATCATGGCATCAACCTCTTATATTAACGGCTTTATGAAAGCTGTTGAGGAAGCAGGAAGTAGTGTAAGTGGTCTTGTTTTTTCAACTCTCGCGGCATCTGAAGCCGTACTTTCAAAGCGCCAAAAAGAACTTGGTGTTCTAGTTTTGGATATCGGGGGAAGTTCAACCGGGCTTTGCGTCTTTGAGGACGGCAATCTTCTTTCCGCTTCTGTTTTACCAATTGGTGGTTCACACATTACAAATGATGTTGCGATTGCTTTTCAATTATCAATTGAAGTTGCAGAAAAATTAAAATTAAAATATGGCATGGCTTGTGCCAATGGAGGAGGGAGGAAAGAAGAAATCAATCTTAGTGAGTTTGGCGATGAAAAGAGCGATAAAAAAATATCGCGAAAAAAATTAATTGATGTAATTGAAGCAAGAAATACTGAAATTTTAGAATTAGTTAATAAGGAACTTAAAAAAATTGAAAGAGAAAGGCTTTTACCTGGTGGTGTTGTTTTGACTGGTGGGAGTGCAAGAATACCAGGCATGGAAGAGGCTGTCAAAAAGGAACTTCATCTACCTTGCCAGGTTGGTTTTCCGTCTAGGGTTGAGGGTATTGTTGATAAGGTTGATGATCCTTCTTTTGCGACAGCAATAGGACTGCTTTTGTGGGAGATGAAAGAAAATGAAGATAAGGGATTTGTACTTCCTAAAAAATTAAAGATTGGAAATAAATTTTCCAAAGCCAAAAAATGGTTTGAGGGGCTATTGCCCTAAAGAAATAATCTGTTAAAATAAGAACCTTGGTTGTTGTTTTTATTTTTTTACTAAACTCAAAAAATTATGGAGCTTACGCATTAAATTTTTATCGCGTTGCTCAAAAAATTTATGCCACAAGTAAAACCAGAAATTGAATCTTTTGCCAGAATTAAAGTTATTGGCGTCGGAGGAGGAGGTTGTAATTCCGTTTCTAGAATGGTAAGGCAAAAGATAAAAGGGATCGATTTTATAGGGATAAACACAGACGCTCAGGCTCTTCATCATTGTAAGGCCCCTGAAAAAATTCTTATTGGAAAGAGTGTTACTCGTGGTCTTGGTGCTGGAATGAATATAGAAACAGGTAGGCAAGCGTGCGAAGAGTCAAGAGAAGAAGTAGAAGAAACTTTGAAAGGAGCAGATATGGTTTTTATAACCGCTGGACTTGGTGGTGGCACAGGAACGCCAAGCGCTCCAATTGTTGCAGATATTGCAAGAAACACAGGTGCTCTTACAGTAGCAATAGTGACAAAACCATTTTCTTTTGAGGGCGAGCAAAGAGCGTCGATTGCAGAAGATGGCCTTTCGGAGCTTAAAGATAAGGTAGATAGTTTAATTGTAATTCCAAACGATAAGGTTTTAACAACTATTGATGAAAAAGTTACATTAATTAATGCTTTCTCTTACGTTGATAATGTTTTGTCTCAGGGAGTCCAGGCAATTTCAGATCTTATTGTAAAACCCGGGATAGTAAATGTTGATTTTGCTGATGTCAAAACAATTATGAAAGATTCCGGCTGGGCATTAATGGGCATTGGAAGAGCGAAGGGAGAAAGTAGAATGGAAGAGGCAGCACACGAGGCTGTAAATTCACCCCTGATTGAAGTTTCAATTGACGGGGCTAAGGGGCTATTATTTACTATCGCTGGAGGAGAAGATTTAACAATGAGCGAAGTAAACGAAGGATCGAAGATGATTACAAAATCAGTTGATTCCGACGCAAAGATAATTTTTGGAGCTGTAATGGATGAAGCGTTAAGAAAAAACGAAGTTAAAGTTACAGTTATCGCAACTGGATTTAATAATATTCCCGAAATAAAACCAAAGATTAATAAATCAGGACTTACTTCAAGAAGAGAAGATGAAGAAGAAAAAGAAGAGAAAGACGAAGGAAGTGAATGGGACGTTCCAGCTTTTTTAAGAAGAAAAGGAAAGAACGAAGAAAAAGAAGAGAAAGATTAATTTTTTTATTTTATCTTGTTTTAAAACTAAGACCCATAAAAAAATGGTAAGATTTACTCAAATCCAAAAACGTGATGGCCGTATAGTAGATTTTGATTCAAAAAAAATAGAAAAAGCCATTCACAAAGCCTTAATTGCAACTAGTCAAGGAGATGGCGACATAGCAAAAAAACTTACTCAGAAAGTTTTAAAAACTCTCGAAGAAAAAACCAAAGGAATTCCAACGGTTGAACAGGTTCAAGATATAGTAGAGGAGGCTTTGATTTTGGGAGATTATATAGAAACAGCCAAAGCATATATTTTATACCGCGATCAGCATAGAAAATTGAGAGAAATGCGAGTTTCAATAGAAGATACAGCTGATATGGTTGATCAGTATATTGGGGAGATGGATTGGGAAGTTCGTGAAAACAGTAATATGTCTTATTCCTTGCAGGGTCTTAATAATTATGTCTCTTCCGCCATTATAAAGAAATATTGGTTAAATAAAGTTTATCCGCCCGAAGTAAGGGAAGCAGCTGCAGGTGGGGATATACACATTCATAATCTTCAGACCCTAGGTCCTTATTGTTGTGGTTGGGATCTTTACGATCTTCTTTTAAAAGGATTCGGTGGAGTTTTTGGCAAAATGGAATCAAAACCACCAAAACACTTAAGAAGTACTCTTGGTCAAATTGTAAATTTTTTCTATACACTACAAGGAGAGGCCGCTGGAGCTGAAGCGTTTAGTTCTTTTGATACATTTTTAGCTCCTTTCGTGCGTTATGATAATTTAACCTATGAACAGGTGAAACAAGCAATGCAGGAATTCCTTTTTAATTGTAATGTACCAACAAGAGTTGGTTTTCAAACTCCTTTTACTAATATTACAATGGATGTTAAGGTTCCTGAAATATTAAAAAAACAGCCGGTTATTATTGGCGGTAAGGCAAAAGATGAAACCTACGGCGAATTTCAAAATGAAATGGATTTAATAAATAAAGCTTTTGCTGAGGTAATGATGGAAGGGGATGCAAAAGGCAGACCCTTTACATTTCCAATCCCGACTTACAACATTACAAAAGATTTCAATTGGGAAAATCCCATAATTGAGCCAGTTTGGGAAATGACAGCCAAGTACGGGATTCCTTATTTTTCTAACTTTATAAACTCTGAAATGAAGCCGGACGATGTTCGTTCTATGTGTTGTAGGTTAAGACTTGATAACAGAGAACTTTATCATAGGGGAGGGGGGCTTTTTGGTTCAAACCCCCTAACCGGAAGTGTTGGAGTTGTGACAATAAATATGCCAAGGATAGGATATCTTTCAAAAACAAAAAAAGAATTTTTTGATAAACTGGGGAAATTAATGGACATAGCAAAAGAAAGTCTTGAGATTAAAAGAAAAACAATAGAAGATCTTACTGAGAAAGGACTTTATCCTTATTCCCGACATTATTTAGAGGGCGTAAAGAAGATAAGAGGAGGGTATTGGGGAAATCACTTTTCAACGATTGGACTTGTTGGTTTAAATGAAGCAATTTTAAATTTTAAACCAGTTCAGAAAAACATTGGTGCAAAAGAAGGCAATAAATTTGCAAAAGAAGTTCTAGATTTTATGAGGTCTCAAATAACTAAATATCAACAAGACGATGGGGGTCTTTACAATTTAGAAGCAACTCCCGCAGAAGGAACATCTTTTAGACTTGCCAAAAAAGACAAAGAAAAATATCCAGATATAGTAACTTCAGGCACAAAAGAAAAACCTTATTATACAAATTCTAGTCAATTACCCGTAAACTATACCGATGATATTTTTGAAGCATTGGATTTACAGGATGATCTTCAGACAAAATATACAGGAGGCACAGTTTTGCATATATTTATGGGCGAGAAAATTTCAGAAACAGCGGCATTGAAATCACTTATTAAAAAAACGTTTACAAAATATAATTTACCTTACGTTACTATAAGTCCTACTTTTTCTATTTGTCCTGTGCATGGCTATATGCCGGGCGAACATTTTGCATGTCCTAAGTGTATTATAGACCAGCCTTGTGAAGTATATTCAAGAATCGTTGGATATTTAAGACCAGTTCAGCAATGGAACGAAGGAAAGCAACAGGAGTTTAAACAAAGGAAAAACTTCAAAATATCCCAACGTATTTCATGATAATAGGTGGTTTTCAAAAAAACACTCTAATAGACTATCCTGGGAAAATCGCAGCCACAGTTTTTACTTTAGGATGTAATTTTAGTTGCCCTTTTTGCTATTCGTCAGAACTTGTTTTGCCAGAGAAAATAAAAAATCAACCGACAATTTCTGAGGATTACATATTTAATTTTCTTTTAAAGCGGAAAGATGTTTTAGATGGCGTTGTAATATGTGGGGGTGAACCAACTATTCAAAAAGATATTAAAAAATTTATTAAAAGAATTAAGTCTTTTGGTCTTTTAGTAAAAATTGATACAAATGGCTATTTACCAAAAGTTTTAGAAGAACTATTAAAAGAAAATCTTTTTGATTATATTGCAATGGACATTAAAGCGCCAAAAGAAAAGTATAAGAAATATTCGGGAAGAAATATTGATATCTCTAGAATTGAAAAAAGTATTAATTTTTTAAAATCATTACCAGAGGAAGTTGATTTTGAGTTTAGAACTACAATAGCTCCTGGAATTTCAAAAAAAGATATTTTAAGTATAGTGAATTGGATAAAGCCCGCCAAAAAGTATTTTTTACAGGAATTTCTCTCTACAAAAGAAATTATTAACCCTAATTTAAAAGAGATGCCAGTTTTATCAAGAGAAGAAATTGAAAAAATAGTAAAAGAGATATCCTTAAACTTTGATATTTGTAAAATTAGATAGAATTTGATATAAAATATAAAAACTCAAATCTGCTTTTTCGGCGGGTTTTTTATAAAAATGATTACGACCCTTGGAATTAGTGTTTTAGTTATAATTCTTGGATATCTCTTGGGATCAATTCCTTTTGCTTTTATAATAGCAAAGTTTAAAGGGGTGGATATCAGAGATAGAGCAATAGATGGAGCGAGGGGAGCTTCTTTAACATGGAGAAAAGTTGGAAAAATTTACGGACTTTTGGTTGCGGCACTTGATATTCTAAAAGGATTGATTTCGGTCTTTATTGCGCAAAAATTTTCGGGACAACCAACAGTAGTTATTCTTGCGGGATTAGCGGCAATAATTGGCCACAATTGGTCTTTATATATGAAATTTACCGGAGGGAAAGGAGCTGCAACAACGGGCGGCAGTTTGGTTTATATACTACCAGAGCAATTCTTAATAAGCTTTTTAATCATCCTTTTACCCATTTTATTTTTTTTAAGAACTAAAAAAAGTTTTATATTGCCCGGATTTAAAAAGAAGTTTAAAACAAGTAATTTTTTTAGCGGAATATTTTTTGGAGTTATGTTTATTGTTTCTTCTGCGACGAATCATTTTTCTGTTTATACTTTTTCTTCTTTAATATTTTCAGTTCCTATGTTTTTTAAAGATCGTCAGATTAAAAAAAATAATTTAAAAAAATGAAAATAATTTTATTAAAAAACGTTTCAAAGTTGGGAGAATATTTAGATTTAAAGAGAGTAAAGGCGGGATACGCCCGAAATTTTTTAATACCAAAAAAACTTGCTACTTTGGCAACAGAAGAAAAATTAAAATGGAGAGAAGGAATGCTTAAAGTTAAAAAGAAAAAAGACGAGGAAATGTCAAAATCAATCAAACAGACAGCAGAAAAACTCGGAAAATTAAAAATAGAAGTAAAATCAAAAACAGGTATAAAAGGAGAACTTTTTGAAAAAATTAGCGCACCAAAATTATTAAATATTCTTAAGAAAAAAGGTTTTGAACTTGAGAAGAAAAATATTATTTTAGAAAAACCAATTTCTAAAACAGGAATTCACGAAGTAACTGTAAAATTAGCAGAGGGAATCGAGAATAAATTTAAATTAAGTGTTATAAAAGAAGAAGAGAAAAAGAAAGTAGTTAAAAAGAAAATTGTGAAAAAAACAGTTGTGAAAAAAACAGCCAAAAAAAAGACACAAAAAAAGCAAAGTAAAAAAAATAATAAATAAAAATGGCAAAAACAAAATATATTTTTATTTGTGGAGGTGTGATGTCTGGAGTTGGTAAAGGTACAGCAACAGCTTCAATTGGAAAAATTTTACAAGCGAAAGGATTTGAGGTTACAGCAATTAAAATAGATCCTTATATTAATGTAGACGCAGGAACAATGAATCCAATTGAACATGGAGAGGTTTTTGTAACAGAGGATGGAGAGGAATGCGATCAAGATATTGGAAACTATGAAAGATTTTTAGACAGAAATATCTATGAGGATAATTATATGACAACAGGAAAGGTTTATGAGAGTGTAATTTACAAAGAAAGGAACTTAGAATATAACGGAAGGTGCGTTCAGGTTGTACTTGATATCCCAAATGAAGTAATAAAGAGGATTAAAAAAGCAGGCCAGAAAACAAATGCAGATTTTGTTTTAATAGAGATTGGGGGAACTGTAGGCGAGTATGAAAACTTACTTTTTCTCGAAGCTGCGAGAATTTTACATCTAAACCAGCCAAAGGATGTTCTTTTTGTGTTAGTAAGCTATTTACCAGTGCCAAGGATGCTTGGGGAGATGAAAACAAAACCAACTCAGCATGCTACAAGAGCTCTTTATTCTGCGGGTATACAACCAGACATAATCATTGGTCGTTCCGCTCAAGCAATGGACGATAGGAGAAAAGAAAAACTTTCTATATTTTGTAATGTTCGGAAGGAAGACATTATATCAGCCCCTGACATAGATTCGATATATGAGGTGCCACTTAATTTTGAAAAAGATAATCTTTCTTCAAGAATTCTTACTAAATTTGGCTTAAGACCAAAGAAGAAAGATCTTAAGGAATGGAAACAATTAATAAACACAATTAAAAATCCTAAAAAGAAAGTTAAAATTGGTATTGCCGGAAAATATTTCAGATCCGGAGTTTTTACCCTTCTTGATTCTTATATTTCAGTTATTGAGGCAATAAAACACGCAAGCTATTATTTTAAGACAGAACCAGAAATTATCTGGATAGATACAGAAGATTTTGAAAAAAATCCCAAAAAATTAAAAGAGCTTAAAAAACTTGATGGTATTATAGTTCCTGGTGGTTTTGGAAGCAGGGGGGTAGAGGGCAAAATTAAAGCTATTAAATATTGCAGGGAAAATAAAATTCCATTTCTTGGTCTTTGTCTTGGATTACAGCTTGCAGTGGTTGAATTTTCAAGAAACGTTTGCGGCTTAAAAGATGCAAACTCTACAGAGATTAAAAAGACAGCTAAATATCCTGTTATAGATATTATGGAAGAACAGAAAAAGCATATAAAAGAAAAACATTATGGAGGTACAATGCGTCTTGGCGGTTGGGATTGTAAAATAAAGCCACAAACAAGAGCAAAAAAAGCTTACAAAAAGAGTTTAATTTCAGAAAGACATAGGCACAGATACGAAGTAAATGATGCATTCAGGGATACTTTAGAGAAAAAAGGTCTTGTTATCTCTGGTATAAACCCTCAATCAGGACTTGTTGAGATAGTTGAAATTCCAAAACATCCTTTCTTTATGGCAAGCCAGTTTCATCCAGAGTTTACCTCGCGGCCTCTAAAACCAAATCCTTTATTTAGAGAATTCCTAAAAGCATCTTTGAAGATAAAATAAAACCCATAAAAAAACATAACCGCCGTTCAAGAAGAACGGCGGTCTTTTTATTGTGTGACGAATGTGCTGATGAGATTATAAGGCCAAGAATAGGACGTAGGCGGTGATTAGGATCAGGACAATAATAACGACTATAGACTCCCTTGGTCGTTTTGCAACCACCTTAGTTAAGGCGGCTCCTGATACTAGTGCGAGAGAAAGACCTGGCAAGACGAAGATCGTAGGCCATTTACCGGTCATTGTCCAAAGCACAGCACTGAATGCGAACGCCAGAACTACCATAGCGATCTGGCATCCCGCTTTTCCATCAATTCTTTTTACCAGGTTCATCATCTTTACCCCTTTCGGCTCTCGCTAGAATCAGAATATACGATTTTCCTGATTTCTCTCGCTTTTGCCTCGAATTTTACCCTTTTTCCTTCTTCGATAAGAATGCCTTCCTCGTCCGCTTTCTCAAGGAGACTTCTTATCGCCTGGAGCCTCAATTTTGTACCCTCTTTTGGGTCTACCTGAGTAGCTTCCAGTGTTATTACGAGCGGCACTACTGCCACCAGAATGAACAGTATTACCAGGATTAATCCGAAGACAAAATCCCTTCTTTTCATTTTTACCCTTCCTTTCCTTATTATTTAAAATGTACATTTACGCTTTAAATTATACCAGAATGTGATATTTTGTCAATTAAGATGCAAACAAAAAAAGCGCTTTTGAAAGCACCTTTTATTGTTATTATTTATAATATATTCCTAAACAACGTTTACTATTTTTGCAATCTTTTTTCTATTATCAAAACAGGTTTTTTTTATGGTCTTAAAATTAACCTTGCCTTCTTTTACAGCATACAAAGTATCGTCTTTTCCTTTTCTGACATTTTTTCCTGGAAGATATTTTGTACCACGTTGACGAACTATAATATTGCCGGCTTTTGCTGTTTGTCCGGAATACAATTTAATACCCAATCTTTTAGATATTGAGTCTCTTCCTAACTTGGTAGTTCCTGTAGCTTTTGTTTTTGACATAATTTTTTGATAAAATTAAAAAATTAATGCGTTAGCTCCCTAATTTCAACAAAAAACATGATATCACAACTTAAAGATTTTTTCAAGAAAAACGAAGCCGATATTGTTTTAGTTATTGGTGTTATTTTAATTGCTTTACTTTCTTTTGGCGGAGGATGGTTAATGGCAAGTAATCAGTTTTTAAAATATTCAAACTTAGCTAGTGCTGAAAATAAAGACAAAATTAGCATAGAGGAAATTGAATTTAAAAAAGAAGATCCAGAGCCTGTAGAAACAATAAGTCAGAAAGCAGAAGTTAAAGAAGTAGCAACAGAAACAGAAGAAAAAAATTCTTCACCTTCAAAAGAAACATCAGAAGAAAATTCAAGTGATCCCGTACTAAAATCTTCCGGAAATTGCCAGTATGTTGGTAGTAAAAACAGCGATGTTTTTCATTTACCAGATTGTCCTGGCGCAAAAAGAATAAACGAGGAAAATAAAAGATGTTTTAGTTCAAAGAGCGAAGCCGAAAAAGCCGGGTACCGTCCGGCAAAAAACTGCCCCGGAATATAAAAAAAATGGCAAAAATTCAACTCACAAAAGAAGAGGTTCAAAGAATTGCAGAAATAAAAGGCAATGTTCATGGTTCAATTCTTAAGGCATATTATCAATTTAT
Source organism: Candidatus Paceibacterota bacterium (assembly GCA_028716825.1). NCBI lineage: Bacteria > Bacillati > Minisyncoccota > Minisyncoccota bacterium. The sequence continues at coordinate 15,734 of JAQUPA010000006.1, read as the reverse complement.
CGTCGATAATATTGGCCAGGAAGGAGCAATAAAAGTTGAAAAAAGACTAAAAGATCTTGGTCTTAAAATAACTTTCAAAGATGCTTTTACTTTCAAGTGGTACCCTAAAGCATATTCTTCTTTGATTTGTCTCGCGTTTTTAGAGGTTGCCGGTTGGGACGAGAAAGATGCCTTCAAGGTAGGATATGCTGCACCTGCTTATTCTGTTTTGACAAAATTATTAATGAAGTACCTTTCTATCGAAAGAATACTAAAGGAATCAAATCGTCACTGGCGTCAGCATTTTGATTTTGGAGAAATGAAATGCGCAAATTATAATGGAGAAAAAAAATATGCCATTTTACGGCTTTACGGATTTAAAAAATTTCACCCAACTGTATATTTTTATATCTGGGGTTATTTAACAAGATTGATTGAAATGGCGACAAAAGGTAAAAAGGTAAAGGTTGAACAAATAAAATCACTTTACAATAACGATCCTTACGATGAGTTTAAAATAACCTGGGAGTAAAAATATGCCGATTAAACTTACCAAGGCAGGAGTACAAAGAATACTAAAAATAAAAGGCAATGTCAGTGGAGCGATTTTTGGAGCCTATCGTGGTTATTTGGTTGATAAAAGAGGGGAGGATACTGTAAAGGAAATAGAATGGAGACTTGAAGGCCTGGGCTGTCCTATAAAACTAAAGAGCTTTTCTTCTTTTAAAATGTATCCCGAGGCTTGGGCTTGTTTAATTTGTCTTGCTGTTTTAGAAAATTTTAGATGGGAAGAAGAGAAAGCTTTTGATATAGGATATCAAGCGCCAATGTATTCTATTGTGACAAAACTTTTTATGAAATATGTTTCTATAGAAAAAATGCTTCTTGAGGGGCCGAAACACTGGCGTCGTCACTTTGATTTTGGAGAGATTAAGTGCACTAAATACAATATAAAAGAACACTATGCAATTTTGCGTCTTGAAGGATTTAAAAAATTTCACCAGGCTGTTTATACTTATACTAGAGGATATTTAGCAAAGCTTATTGAAATGGTAACAAATAGTAAGAATATAAAAGTTGAACAGACAAAATCACTTTATAACAACGATTCTTACGATGAGTTTAAAATAACCTGGCAGTAAAGATTATTTTTTTTAAAAGCAAACCTTGACAATGGTTGTTTTTTTTGGATAATGTAGCCAGCACACAAAACAAAGGAGGTAAAAATGTTTTATGCAAAAGAGACCCCGCTTGAAAGAATCATCTCCGATTCTGCAAAAGCAATAGAGGATTTTAATTCTTCTAAGAGACCAGTCCAGAAAAAGGACGGAAGCAGTGAGGTCAGACTCATTGTCTTTGTCAGTAACAACTGTCAAAGATCTGGTTTTGCTAGAGAGGTGGCAAACCAATTCCCGAATCACGAGATCTACAACATAGACGAGGATGACGGAAGAGAGATGGCTTATAAGTGGGGCGTATTGACGATCCCCACTCTCATGCTGGTGGATGCCAAGGGTCGCACTATGATACGTAAGTGGCCAGGCCAGGTTCCAAGGCCAAACGATATAGTGAACTTTTTGCCCTAAAAGTGGCAAGATTTCATCTCTGAGGCCCTATTTATATAGCTCAACGCTTCGACGTTAATTCGTCGGGGCGTTTTTCATAAGAAAACTTGAAAAAAGTTAATTTTTATTGTATAAAAAAGTCGTGTTTTAATGACAGAAATGGTTAAAAGCTTGTTTTAGGAGGTGTACTTTAAAATGATGGTATTCTTGTTTGCGCCAAAAGGAAAGTTAGCTGCAAAGGTTAGGCAACACTTCGATGTCCGATGCGGGGAACCATTGCCACTTCTTCCCTTAGGACCCTATTTTCTGTATAGGGTGGATGGAGACGATTTATTGGGAGAGATAAAGCCGACAAAAGTAATGAATGGTTCGACGCCAAGGCTCATGGAATACAGAAGAGGAAGAGAAATCTACCACGAAGAAGTCCGTGGTCAGGCTCGTCTTGATTTAGATTTTTTTCCTCTAAGCCCGCCGATAAGAATCAATTCGTCGATATCTTCGGCAGCCGTTTTTTTCTTTGCCCTTTATGGAAAAAGGGGCATTGTAGGAAGATCTCTCTGGATTCCTTGTGAAATGGAAAGTGCAATATACACGATCTCTGATTTCATTGCAACAGAAAAGATACAGAGAGAAAGGATTGCCATAAGGAACTAGTTTGTAACTAGAGATAAAGTATTCTACTTAAGAGGAGGTGCTACTGTTTTGGATGAAATGGTGGAGACGGCGATAAAGAAGTTGAGATTCAAAGACATAATCGCAGCACAAGAAAGACTTCCTTCTGATGGTTTTTCCGACGTAAAAGAGGTGATTGGTGCTCTTTTATTGCCAGAGATAGTGCTTTTTGCCTATTCTCTGGCGATACAGCACTTTTACTTCAAGGCTAATGAATGTCAACATACATCAGAGGAGGTTATCAGTCACTTCTGGGAGGTGATAAAGGACCGATTTGGGCTTGGAGAACCCGAAGAAGGCTTTGGCTACGCTGTTCGTAAGAACTATTCGGGATTTTCGCTTACAATAGTGTATGTCCCAAAGAGTCTACTTGGGAGAATCGATATCTATACATGCGGTTCTAGATCCTAGCCATAGTTCAGGCAAAGAAATAATTATATATAGGGCGGGGAGTTTACGAATTCCTCGCCTGTTCTATTTAAATTCTAAAATTATCAACATCGCAAGTCCATAATTTATTGACTTAGTTTTTTTAATGATATATAAAAACACATATATTAGGATTGGGTTTTTTAGGAGGTGTATTATGGCAAAGGCAGAATTTGGGGAGGTGCATACAATACCAGGATCGTCATTGGAAAAGTTCATGACAGGAATGCCAAGAGATGAGTTTCGTATCGGAGACAGAGTATATTCTCTTTATGGGAATATACTAAATCCTGCGAACAGGGGAAGGGTAGTTAGGATTTTGCATTTCGAACAGGGGATTTATTATGAGGTTCTTTTTCAAAAGAAAGAGACTCCTGAGTTCTGTTCAGAAAGGAGTATTGGTTATCTTACTTTATCCATGATGATCTGGCGTTCCCTGAAGAGAACTTGGCGCAAGTTATTTACTTAAGCGCCTGTCCGTCTAACCGTTCATTTCATAAAACAAAAACTGAGAGAGGTGGTAAAAATGCTTACAGAGATTCCAACTGTCCAGGAGCCTATTATTCTTTGGAATTCAGGCTCAAGAGTAGTCGAGCTTTTCCATGAGGGTAAGGTCTTTGGTACAGCAGAAGAATTCGTGCCCTTAAAAGAGGGGCGTGCAGGAGCAAGCTTTTCTCTTATAACATTGCGCGGACCGGATGTTATCCACCATCACAATGTTGGAGAAGAGATTTATGTCCTGTGGAGAGGAGAGGGCAAGATATTCCTTAACGACGAAATCTTACCCTTTACTCGGGGTACCGGGATAAGAATTCCACCAGGAGCTTTGCATGCTGCAAAGCCTGATGGTTCACATGAGCTGGAATTCTGGTGTATTTCGATTCCTCCCTTTAACCCTGATGATGTAATCTATAACCGCAGGGGTCAAAGATGGTAAATTAAAGGAGGGTTATGATGGAAGTTGTTTACAGATTGAAAGACGAAGGCGTGGGGCAGGATGGCATCGAGGATATAGCCGAACTAAAGGTCTTTGATGAAATGAGAGAATTGCTCCTGGAGATTCGGGAAGTCCCGAACTTCAAGAGTGGAGACACCAAACCTCGCTATGAGATCGTAGCCAATGTGACTGACTTTGCTCTCAAGCAAAGCGTCCTAATAAGCAGGGTATGCGAGGAAGGGATCTAATAAAGGTACGCGTTCTTGAAAGGAGGTGATGTATGGCGGTCGCGCAAAACGACCGCTTATTTATTATGCATAGAATGGCCTTAATTTCTTTTTTTATCAAAAAATCTTGAAAATAATATTTTATTGTGAAAAGATAAAGAAATGATTATTTTAAATTATTCAAATATTATCGATCCCCTATTAAAAGACGTTAGAAGATTCATTGTGCGTTTTAGTGAGGCAAAGGATAGAGATAAAATTTTAGATGTTTGTTGTGGTACGGGAGACCAGGGTTTTTATTTTTTAAAATTAAAGCCAAAAATAAATTTTACCGGAGTTGACATTAATCCTGGAATGATAAAAATTGCACAAAAAAGAAAAGATAAGTTTGGTTTTAAAAATATTTCTTTTTTAAATATTGACGCTGTAAAACTACCTTTTGCCAATGATTCTTTTGATTTTGCTTTAATTTCACTTGGACTGCATGAAACAGAAAAAAAATTAAGAAAGCTAATAATATTTGAGATGAAAAGAGTTGTAAAAAAGAACGGTTTTTTAATTTTTGTTGATTTTTCTTCTCCTTTACCAAAAAACATTATCTCGCTTTTTATAAAAACTATAGAATACTCTGTTGATAAAGAGCGCTTTAAAGAATATCTGAAAAGCGGTGGCTTGCCAGAAATACTAAAAGATAATAAATTAAATCCAAAAAAAACTTCTTTTTTAATGTCAGGGCTTATAAACGTCACAAAAGTAAGAAACACTAAATAAAAATATTTTGAAAGAAAATTTTTCAGAATACGTATTATTTAGATTACGGTATAATATAATTAAAATTATATTTTAGTGAAAAATCTTTATGATTATAAAAGAAGAATGCGATGGCAAGACCGATGAAGAATTGGCGTATTTAACATTAAAAGATGAAGATTATTATTTATGTTTAATGCAAAGATACGAAGAGAAACTCTTGCGTTATATTCATAGAATTTCAGGACTTTTTGAAAAAGATGCCCAGGACATATTGCAAGAAACATTTATTAAGGTATACAAGAACTTAAATGACTTTGATAAAAAACTTAAATTTTCTTCCTGGATTTATCGGATTGCGCACAATGAAGTTATCAGCAATTGGCGTAAGCGAAAAGCAAGACCTAAAATGATTTTTATTGAAGATAATGATTTTTTGGAAAGCCTGTCTTCAGAATTTACCACGGACATTCATCTTGAAAAAAAATATAAAAAAGAAACTGTAAAAAAAGTTTTAAAAAATCTTGACCAAAAATATAAAGAAATTCTAGAACTAAAATATCTTGAGCAGAAAGATTATAAGGAAATATCAGATATTTTAAAAATTCCGATGGGTTCTGTAGCTACGCTTTTGAACAGAGCAAGGGAACGCTTTAAAAAAGAAGTAAAAGAAAAAAATATAACTTTTTAATAGTATGGAAAAAATTAGCAAAAAAACCTTAGAGAGAATAAAAAAAGAAAAAATAACACCTGTTCCAAGGTGGAGATTTCTCTTAAAAAATTATGTAACATGGTTGTTTTTCGGACTTTCGATAATAATCGGAAGTATTTCTTTTGCCGTTTTGCTTTTTATGATTTTAAGCAATGATTGGGATATTTATAAATATTTCCAAAAGAGTTTTTTTGAATACTTGATAGGTAGCCTTCCGTATTTATGGATTATTTTTTTGGCAGTTTTTTTATTTCTTGCAGACTATAATCTAAAAAATACAAAGGGGGGTTATCGCCACAAAACTTATTTAGTTTTAATTTTAAGCATAATAATAAGCATTATTTTAGGATCTTTTCTTTATTCTTTTGGATTTGGAGAAAGGATAAACGATGTTTTCGCAGATAATTTTCCTTATTACAGAAAAACTTTTTATCAAAGACAAGAAATTTGGACCAATCCCGAAAAAGGATTACTTGGGGGTGTTATAGTGAAAGTAAAAAACGAAAGTGAATTTTCATTAAAAGATTTTAAGAATAAAATTTGGCAAATTAAGGCAAGGGATACTAACTTTAAGGGAAATGTTACTATTCAAGAAGGAGGTAAAGTAAAAATAATAGGCAAAACAAAAGATTTGAATATTTTTATTGCAGAAGAGATAAGACCATGGATTTCGGGTAAAGGAGGTCAAAGAAACGGGCGCTTTAGAAACAAATTGCAACAAAATATAAAAAACTTTAAAGGAGGAATTAGAAATCCCTAAAATGAAAGAAAATTTTTCTTCTTGCGTATAAATAAGTGTAAGGGAAAAACTTACATTTCAAAAAGGTCGCAAAAAAAACGTAAGAAGAAAAAAATATGGAAAACAAAAAATATTTAGTAGTCTTTACGATAATTGGTCTTCTGATAGGAATTATATCTGCAGTTGCAATACCTACTTTTGCTGCTACAAAAACGGGGACAGTAACGACAAGAACTGGAGAAAAAAATTCTCTTAAAATTAATGCAGAAATTACGAAGGTTAATAATCGTCAAATAACCTTTAAGGACATTGATACAAACAAAGAATACACAGCAGGAATTGGACCCGTATGGTACAGTGAGTCTCCAAAAGTTGGAGATAAGCTTCAAATAGAAGGTATCGAAGTTGATGGAGAAAGAGCGAAAGAAAAAGGTAATACTTTCCTTATAACAAAACTTGGAGATAAAGTATTGCGAGAAGATTTTCCAGGAAAGCCAGCTTGGGCAGGAAAAGGAGGAAATGGCCAAGGACAGGGTGAGGGCAAAGGACAAGGTAAAGGACAGGGAATGAATCAAAGTGAGGGCCCAAACTTTATTGATGCTGATAAAAATGGAATTTGTGATAACGCAGAAAAAAAATAGACAAAAAAGAGATTGATTGTTCAAAAAGAAGGGCATTTTGCCCTTCTTTTCATTTATAAAATTTTTGTATTTATTATTTATTTTATATTAATTGTATTGATATTTTTTAAAAGATAATGGAACGAAATACAGTTAACCCCTATTAACCGAACAAGAAAAACTTAGTAAAACTTAGTATTTTTTCAAAAAATGTTAAGAAATGTTAAGATTTTTGGCGGAATTTCTTTATAAGAAAATAAAAATTTAATAATGTCAATATGTTATATAATAATCAAACAATCTTTCTTGATTTATTTATAAAACGGAGCAATAATAAAGAATAAGGTCTCTATGGTGATTAATTATCATAATAAATAATTTTAATAGCCAAACCTATATTGCCATATTTATGAATATTATCGAATATATCATATTGGGGTTTAGTGTTCTGCTTACTTTAGGTTGGTGTTTAAATGTCAGGGGAAAAGCCAAGAATGAACAAGCAACGGAAAAATCAATGGAACTTTTAGGATTTCTTATGACTGTTTCTATAGTTTTAGTATTATTACTCCGTCTTTCTCCATTTCATCTACTTTGGATGCTGCCTGCTTCATTTATATTGGGATTATTAAGTGCTATAACTCCACTAAGATTTTTGTGGATTTTTTCCTCAATCTATTTTTCTTTTTGGTATATCGGTGTAAGCAATGAAGGACGCAAATTCTATATTGCCGGTGACTATAACAAGGCAATTGAATCTTTCAAAAAAGAAATTGATAAAAAGCCTTCTTCAGCAGAAGCTTATTTCAATCTTGGTCTAGCATACGGAAAAATTAGTCAACACGATAAAGAAATTACGGCTTATCAAGAAGCAATAAGATTGAAGCCTAACAAACCAGAACCATACCTTAACTTAGGATTAGCTCTAAATGACAAGGGTGATAAGGATAAGGCTATAGAAGCATTAAAGCAAGCAATAGAGTTAAGACCAGACTACCTGAAAGCACATTACACCATTTGTCAGATATATTCTCGTATTGGTGATCGTGAAAATGCAAGAAAAGAATTTGAAATAGTTAAAAAAGCAGACGGTAGAGCTGCTGCAGATCTGGCATCCTTCATTAAAGAGGCCTAAATATAGTGAGCGATAAAATTATTTATTGTAGCACCCAATACTTAACTATCCGGCTTCGCTTTAAACGCTTTTATTTAAAACCTCTACTTTAAAGAGGTTTTTTGGTAGAATAAGGGAATATGGAAAAAAGAAAACCATATTTCGAAGATAAAAATTTTACTCTTTATAAAGGAGATTGTTTAGAAGTTCTAAGACAGTTTCCAGAAAATTATTTTGATATGGTTTTTGCTGATCCACCCTATTTTCTTTCTAGCGGTAGTTTTACCTGTAAGAATGGAAAAATGGTTAGTGTAAAAAAAGGAGATTGGGATTTAAGTAACGGCACAAAAAAGAATTTTCAATTTCATCTTAACTGGATAAAAGCATGCAGACGTGTGTTAAAACCAGGAGGAACAATTTGGATTAGCGGAACCTATCATTCCATTTATCAATGTGGTTTTGCTTTAGAAATAAATAAATTTCATTTTTTGAATGATGTTGCTTGGTTTAAACCTAACGCTTCACCAAATTTAAGCTGTCGTTTTTTCACCGCGAGCCATGAAACTTTACTGTGGGCGAGAAAAGAAAAAAACGCGAAACACATATTTAATTATAATGAAATGAAAAATGGCGATTGGCCAGAGGATCAACTAAAAAAGAAAGGGTTGCAAATGCGCTCTGTTTGGGCGATTGGTACACCAAAGCCAATTGAGAAAAAGTTTGGGAAGCACCCAACTCAAAAACCAGAGGCGTTATTAAAAAGAATTATATTAGCAAGCACAAACAAAGGAGATTTAATTTTAGATCCGTTTACAGGAAGCTCAACAACTGGAATTATGTCTTATTTATTAGGCAGAAAATTTATTGGCATTGATACGGAAAAAAAATATTTAGATTTATCCATAAAGAGGTTTAAGGAACTAAAGAAAAATATTAATAATAAAAGAAACAAAAAATGAAAACTATAACTCGAGAAGAAGCAGTTGCTGAGTTACAGAAATTCATCGGTGAAGATTTGCGAGTATTATCTGATAAATACAATGTTACTGTTTTTAAAAATGGTAAATTAAACAAAGGATGGGCGGGACATGTTTTAGAACATTGTTTGGGCCTGGGCTTAAATTGTCGTCAAGCGCCAAACGGAGAATCTTGGGAGTTAAAATTAGTGCCATTGAAGAAAAAAGATGGAAAGTATGTTCCAAAGGAAACAATGGCGATTACCATGATTAATGCTCAAAATGTAGCTGAAACGGAGTTCGAAAATTCTCATCTTTTAAAAAAATTAGAAAGCTTAATTATTTGTGGTAGAGAATTTGAAAGTAAAGAAGAAAAACGTTCAATTTTGATTAGTGTTGGAACGTTTGATTTGGTGGATAAAAAAATAAAAAAACAAGTAGAAGAAGATTATGAGTTAGTAAAAGAAACAATAAAGAAGAAAGGTTTTGACCATTTAACGGGAAAAATGGGGGAGCTAGTACAGCCTAGGACAAAAGGACCTGGGCATGGAAGCATTAGTCGCGCATTTTATGCCAGAACGAAATTTGTAAAATTGATTTTAGGTTTAAAATAATTTAATAAAATTTATTCTAAAATAAGTTTTGCAGTCTTAAGCCTTGACAACAATTTTTATATCCTTAAAATACTATATTAGCAGTCAAAGGTCGAGAGTGCTAATTCAAATCTACTATTTGAACTTTGAACGCAGTAATTTCTATTACTGGCGGTAAGGATTCCCAACACTTTTAAAATAAGCGCGCAATCTAAAAGCCAGCAATAGGACGCTGGTTTTTTTAGTAATAAAAAAACACACTTATAGTTGTGCTTTGTCAAAGGCTACCTCCGTCCGCTTTCTGCAAGCAGGTTACAGCAGACTGCAAGTGCAGTTAGCGAGAATCGTCGGCTCGTTTAAATAGAATTACAAACATGAAAAAAATGTTTAATTCTGGCCAGAAAGCCGAAGAATCCGGTCAATTTGAGATTGTCGATTCGAAAGGCAAAAGGACGGGAGAAGAACGAACTGCTACCAAAGGCAAACGTTTAGCCCCGACACCTAAGCCAGGCCAACATTATATATTGGTAGATAAAACAAAATACTAATATATAAGTTATATAAGCGTGGAGGTAGTCTTTGACAGATTATAACATAGATTATTTTTAAAAAACAATAGCAAGAATTTATGGAAGAAATAGATTTTTTAAAGAGAAAAATAAAAGAAGGCAGATGCCCATTTTGCGGAAAAGGGAGATTATATAAAATAGATAAGATTAGCGACGGTGGAGAGTTATTAATTTTTACCTGCGGTCATAAGCTTAAGTGGATAAAAGAAAAAATACATATAAACATCAATAAATTAAGAAGGAAAGTAGAAGACGCCTCTTTTAAAAAATATAAAAGACCAAGAGAGATAAACAATGCAAGATTTTTCGTGGACTGGTTTAATAAAAAAAATAGTCTTGATTTTTGCATTAGCGATGACCGCGAAGAATCTTCTGCCATAGATGTTCTTATCAAATCCGAAAAATTAAAGAAGGAAATAAATATTCAAAATGTTGCTTATAGAAAATATGGTACATTTCATAAACGTGGCTTTTGTGATGTGCCAGGTTTAAAAGTTACTTCTATTTTAGGAAAGGTAATGTCGGATGAAGAAAAGAAAAAAACAATTATTAAGTGCATTGAAGAAAAAGAAAAAAAATATCCCGAGCTTATTATAAAAAATCTACTTTTATTAATTGAAGTAACAATTCCTTCTCTCAGCCCGGAAGAAATAAAAAACCTATTTCCTGATGGTATTAATTCCAATTTCAAAGGAATTTATTTTGTTAAACTGCCGGTTTTAGCGCCTTCTCGTGATGATAAATATGATCAAGAAGGGTATGTTTTTCCATTGAAAGAATTTAAAATCTAAAAGTCGAAAATTTAATTAAGAAGTAGAAATTTATGGAGGAACAAGAAAATAAAAATATTGTTAAAGTTGATTCAATTTTTTTAACAACGACTATAGTAAAATTTCTTAGAAACAATCAGTATTATTCTGCTACAGGTTTTTTCTTTTCTGATAAAGAAAATAATGTTTATTTGGTAACCAATAAACACGTTATTTATGGTAAAGATTATTCCCACAATGATTCAAAGCCGAAAATAGATGAACTAAGACTAATTTTACATTCCGATCAAAATAATTTGTCAAAGAACGAAGAAGTTTCAGTAAATCTTTATAAGGAAGGAGAACAAATATGGAAAGAACATAATAACAAAGAAATCGACGTGATATGTATTCCTATAAATCTAGATAGGCATAAATTTATTTTTGTTACAATTGGGAATGATTTGCTAGATTTTTCAAATCTTAAAATAGGATTTGAAAAGATATTTGTAATGGGTTATCCATACGGTTGGTATGATATTTTGAACAATCTGCCAATAACGAGAGTTGGACATCTTTCTAGTCCATTTGGAGTCGCTTTTCAGGGAAAACCATTTATGCTTGGAGATGTTGAAACTCATAAAGGAATGAGCGGTAGTCCTGTTTTTATGTACCTAAAAGATTATATTACTGAAGGTGCCGATGGGAGAAACTCAATCCATGTTGGGACTTTAAAAATGCTTCTGGTGGGAGTGTTTTCTGGTCAGCCAATATGGAGAACCAAAGAGAACAAAGAGATTCCTCATTCACTAAGTATTATTTGGTTTTCGGAGATAATAAAAGAAATAGTTAATTGTTAGGAGTAAAAATTTATGGATAAAAATAACACTGCACCCATTATTATTGAAACACAAGTAGTTTTAAAAGATCTAATTTCTTATGGACAAGGCCAAGTGGCAAAACTAGAAGCAGAAAACTCAGTTAAAGTTAAATTTCCCGAAATTTATGCCGGCAAAAAATATATATTAGTAAATGGAATTATGCAGCCTTTTGAAGAAGTTGCTGTTAAAGAGATAATCAAGCCCAAAAATTTTATATCGATTTTTTTATCTTCGTTTTGGAATTTTTATAATATGATATCTGATAGATTAGAAGACCCATTAATCCAGTTTGGTATGAGAACTTTATTAGAGATTTGTTACTCTAAAATAATATTTTTTGGTCTTTTACCCGAAGAAAAACAACAAGAGAAAGCAATTCAATACTGGATGTGCTATAGCGGAATATTAGCAACAGACAAGAAGAATAAAATTTTTTTAGACTTATATAAAAAATTAATTAATCATGTAAAACCATCAGAAAAAAAATTTTACGAAAATCAACAGAAAAATAATTTCGAAAAAAAAGAAGCATTTTTTAAGAAAATAGAAAGAACTTTCCCTGGCGTAACTAGTGAATATTTATTTAAGCAAATTGAGCCTCATTTGAAAACAATCATTGGAACTAATTTAAGCGCGGATACTCTTCAAAATATGCATACTTGGTTGTCGCAATATTTACATGGGAACATTTTTTTATTAAACAATGTCGTTAAAGCAGAAAAAGATAAAAATCATTTATATAAAGTCTCTGTCATTTTATTTTTAACAGGATATCGTTTAAGTAATTTCTGTAATGAAAAATTTTTTTCTAAAGACAAAGAAGAACAAGAAAAATTAGAAAAAGTTAATGAAAAGATAAAAGTAACCGTACCAAAAATCAAAAATTACACCTCAAAAGAAAAGATTTCTTTTCTACCTTTCTTGATAATCTGAAGAGTTTAAAAGTAAAAAACAATCAAAACCAGCTTTAGTTCGGTTTACATCGGTTATCCGAAATAAAAAATGAAAACAAAACTTATAGCGCCATGTGGGATGAATTGCAATATCTGCATGGCATATTTGAGAGAAAAAAACAAGTGTCCTGGATGTCGTTCATTTAATAAACAAGAACCGGTTAGCATTGCTAGGTGCAAAATTAAAAACTGCAAAAACTTAAAAAAAACAAAGTCGGGTTTTTGTTTTGAATGTAAAGATTTTCCCTGTGAGAGAATAAAGCACTTAGATAAAAGATACAGAACAAAATACAATATGAGCGAGATTGAAAATCTTGAGTATATTAAAAGATTTGGAATAAGAAAATTTGTGAAGAAAGAGGAAACACGGTGGCGCTGTAAAAATTGCGGCGGTACAATTTGCGTGCATAGGGGATGCTGCCCTGTTTGCGAAAAGTAAAAAGTGAAGGAAAAAAACCTCCAAAATTATTTTTAGGTTTGAATTTGTAAATCGTTTAGAAACCGAAACAAAGAGTTCTTTTTTCCAAGAACATTTTTATTTTTTAACACTTAACACCCTTATATTGTCTCCGGATAACTAAAAACTGTTATCATCCAATACTCAGCAGGAATATCTGCCGTTGGTGATGAGCTCGTATTGCAAACTCGTAGTTCTACAGAATCATCTGCGTAAACCCACGCTGTCCAAATTGTGCTCGATTGACTTCCCATTCCGCCGAAAACTGCTTCTGGATTGGCAACAACTCTCTGCCCTTGTACTGCGCCCGAAACAAAAATTGAACGATCTGTACAAGAATTTGCGCCGATTGCTGGATAATCTAAGCTTATTGCACGGTTTGAAACAAATTCTGGAATGTTATATTGCAAGGTGGGGTCCAAATCAACTCGCGCCACGACTCCATTTGCGATCCTTGAACCCGTAACAGCGCCAGCTGCAATCTTGTATTTTGTGATTGCTCCGTCTGCAACATCAGAATTTTTAACATTCCCTGTTTTAATTTTTCTTGAAGTTATTGCGTTGTCTGCAATTTGGGAAGTCGTTATTGCCGCTCCAACAATAAGCGGTATTGAAATTGCGCCGACAAGGAAGCCTAAAATGAATTTTTTGTCCATATGTTTTTTGATTCAACTACTTGATCGGCCTTTGTTTTAATTTTTAATGTTAATTAATTATAAACTTTTAATAGGAATATCTCAACAGAAAATAAAAATAGATAATTGACCTAAAAAACAGCCCTAAAGTCGGCTATTTTTGGTTGACTTAGTTTTTAAAAATGGTATTATATTGACGCTCTTTTACAAACAAAAAGGAGGGTAAAAATGGAAGATCTAAAAATACTTCGCTGTTGCGCGTCGTGCATGCGATTCATATCAAAGAATTGCGCTCCCGATACGAAAAATCCACTTGACCCTGAATACGCAAAAGACTGTGAGGCTTACAAGCAAATACCACCGTCAATGTTATTCAAGATAAAGGACGATATACCTCATGTTTACAATTACCTGACAAAAGACGGCTTGATTCTGGGAGAATAACTGTACTAAACTGGAGGGGCAAAATGAGGGTTTTTGAAAAGAAATCGGGCGATGAAGAGGCGGTGTTAAAAAACATGGCAACAATTCTTCGTCAGCTTCAGCATGATCATCCGGAAAGGATTGAGAAAATTGTTCGCATATTAGTTCCTGGGAAGAAAAGAGTAAGGATAGTTTTGGAAATGCTTACCCAGAATGAGGACGACGAACAGACCCTAATACAAGAAAACGGGGAGGTGATCGAGAATGAGGCTTGAGCGATGCTTGGTTTTATTAATCATCGTCATTCTTGTGGCATTGATTGCTGGTTTTCTTTCCCTTTCTCCCGGTCTCGAAAAAGGTTCCCCTCAGTGGGTTGCAAATCAAAGGGGATTGATTCGGGCCCAAATAACAGGCAAGGAGGCAAACGGGGCGCTAGAGGTGTGTGCGAAGAAAAAAGACGGCACAAAGGTTCGTTTTTTAATTTCTCCCAAAGGGGTTTGTTTCGTTCTGATTTATGAGGACGTTAAGCGACCCTTTGCAAATCTTCTCTACGCGGAGGAAGAAGAACCGGGGTGTCAGGAACTTTCAGATCAAGACTTGATAAATCAGTACCTTTACTGCGCCGAAGTACACATTGAAGCGTCGACTCCATAACGGCGACATAAAAACAATTCAAGGCGGGAGCCGCAAAGCCCCGCCTTTTATATTATTGACAAATGCCAGTAAAAATTGTAATAAATAGGTTAGCAGATTAACATCACAAAAAGGAGGTTTTGATATGTATAACGAGTGCTACGGTTGTGCACACTCTCTTGGAGTTGATTTCAGCGAGGACATCTGCAAGGTGTGCATGCGAAATCCGAGCCCTAACCTTGAAAGCGAGCTGTGCGATTTTAAAAACGGCTTTGCCATCCAGCCAACAGAGGATATGTATATTTCCCCTGATCGTTTAAGGCTGGAAATTCAGGGCTTTAGTTATAAGCTCTTTGCCGCAAAAAAGTGGACGCACGAGGTAATTTTAAGCCCGAACTAAGGAGGGATTGTCTATGGCGGAAAAAGAGATCAAAGTCCTTGTCTCCAGATTAGACCTGGAGCAACTGCCAGCAAACTGCACCAAAAGCATAGTCGTGTTTCCAGAGCATAGTCTTCGTCCTCTCTTCGGAGACTGTCCCGAGAAGTACGTTGTAAGGGCCAAGATCGTGGTTGACGAGGCAGACCAGGCGCGGAACAAGGCCGAGCACTAAGTTGTCATGGCGGGAAATCTAAAGGTTTCCCGCCTTTTTTATTTAAAAAATTATAATATATTTTCAGCTTTTCTATTTTACCAAGTGAAATTTCTTATCGCCCATATTTGTTGGGCAATATCATGCGTTGCTTCGGTGCCAGAATTACAAATCCTCAAAATTACATGTCCCATTTCGTTTGACCAAACTGTCCAGCTTGTATCGGTGTCATCTTCGACTCCATTAAGGGTCGGCATTGGCGTTGCAGAAAAGGAATCGCCAGGAAGAGCAGTCGTAAAAACTTGATCTGTTTCCGTACAGGAATTTGCTGGAATTGCGTTGAAATTTAAATTATAAGTATCTGCATCAATATATTCGGGCAGAAGATCATCAACTTCATCGCTCAAATCCACCGTGGCTATTGCTCCATTTGCGATCCTTGAACCCGTAACAGCGCCAGCTGCAATCTTGTATTTTGTGATTGCTCCGTCTGCAACATCAGAATTTTTAACATTCCCTGTTTTAATTTTTCTTGAAGTTATTGCGTTGTC
>JAQUPA010000005.1 GCA_028716825.1 Candidatus Paceibacterota bacterium | reverse complement strand
CAACAAAAAAAATATTAGAAGAAATGACAAATAAAGGAATTTTTGTAAGGTTTTCGTCGCCTCGCGGGCTCGTTGAGGAAGCACCAGGGGCTTACAAAAACATCGATAATGTGATAAATATAGTACAGAATGCGGGTTTATCAAAAAAAGTAGCTAAACTTAAACCCCTGGCAGTAATTAAGGGAGAATAAAGGTCGTAAATAAATAAAATTATAATTATTATGACTTGGTTAATAATTGTAGGAATAATAGTATTTTTGCTTATAGCAGTTATCGCTGGAATGTATAATAGTTTGGTTAGACTAAAAAACAGAGCAAAAGAAGCATGGTCAGATATTGATGTTCAACTTAAAAGAAGACATGATTTAATACCAAACTTGGTAGAGACAGTAAAAGGGTATGCAAGCCACGAAAAAGAACTTTTTGAAAAAGTAACAGAAGCAAGAGCAAATGCGATAAACGCAAAAAATCCCAAAGAACAAGGAGAAGCAGAAAATATGTTATCCGGGACTTTAAAAAGCCTTTTTGCGGTTGCTGAAAATTACCCGGACCTTAAAGCGTCACAAAATTTTCTTGAACTCCAAAGAGACTTAAGAGATACAGAAGATAAAATCCAGGCCGCAAGAAGATTTTATAACGGAAACGTCAGGGACTTGAATATTAAAATAGAAAGCTTTCCTGCAAACATTATTGCTTCGATTTTCAGATTCAAACAAATGGAACTTTTTGAAATTGAAGAACCGGGAGAAAAGGAAAATCCAGAAGTTAAATTTTAAGTCTTTATTAAAAGCCCCGCGGTGGCAATGCCGTCGCGGGGTTATCTCCGTTTTAAAGTCAAAAGTAAATTTCTAAAAATTTAGAAAGTTTTTAAATTTCAATAGCATGGCAACATTATACACGCACGCAGAATCAAATATTAGAAAAACCTTCCTGTTAATGACTTTTTTTTTAATTTTCGTAATCTTAATAGGTTGGATTTTAAGTTATGCCCTGGATAACTATTTTATCTTAGTTATAGCTGTTGTTTTTAGCATAGTCCAAAGCTTTATCTCTTATTGGTATTCAGATAAAATTATTTTAAAAACAACAAGAGCAATCCCCGTCACAAAAGAAAACGAAAAAGAAATATATAGAATTGTTGAGAATTTATGCATTACAGCGGGATTGCCAGTACCAAAGATATACATTATCGAAGAAGCTCAACCAAACGCTTTTGCAACAGGGCGAGATAAAGACCATGCTGTAATTGTCGTAACAAGAGGACTTCTTGAAAAATTGGAAAGAAGTGAAATTGAAGGCGTAATTGCTCATGAATTATCGCATGTAGGAAATAAAGATATGTTACTTCAAGCCGTAGTTGTAATTCTTGTTGGGGTTATAGCGCTTCTTTCAAATCTTTTTTTAAGAATAAGTTTTTTTGGAGGAGGAAGAAGAAATAACGATTCTGGAGAATTTGGGCTTATTTTAATGGCTCTTGGACTAATAGCTGCCATTTTAGCACCAATCGCAGCAACCTTAATTCAACTTTCAATTTCAAGAAAACGAGAATTTTTAGCTGACTCAACTGGAGCACTCCTTACAAGATATCCCGAAGGCTTAGCAAGCGCGCTTGAGAAAATTTCAGAAGACGAAACACCATTAAGAGGAGCAAGTAATTCTAATGCGCATCTTTTTATTGCAAATCCTTTTCGTGGAAAACAAAAGAAAAGCTGGATATCGAAATTATTTATGACCCACCCACCAATCGGAGAAAGGATTAAAGCACTACGTGACATGAAAGTAGAATAAATATGAAAAATAAAAAACAATTGCCAAAATCAATAAGAAAATATATTAGAAAAGGAAAATCCCGGATCCGCCGGGAAATTTTAAATATAGAAGATCAAAATAAAAAAATAGAAGAATTAACAGAAAAATTTTACAAGAACAAGAAATAAATATTATGGGTCAAAGAGAAAATATAAAAAAAATAAAAGACGGTGCGAAGAATAATCAGGGATTTGATATTGTAATTATTGTTTCTTCTAATAATAACTCGAAATATTGGGAAAGGAGATTGCGTTATACTAGAAAAGAAATTTTGCCCAAGAAAACAAAAATAATATGTATTGAAGAAAAATGGAAAGATGAAGATGGCGCAGGACAATTATTAGGTACTTTAAACGCGATAAAATTTATAAAAAGTAAACTAAATATAGAAAAGGAATTAAGAAAAGGAAAAACTGTGGCAATGTATCATACAGCAGGAAAAGGAAAAAGAATGGCACCGCTTTCCGGAACAGAAAAGAACAATAAGCCCGCTATAAAATTACCAAAACCAATTAAAGTTGGAAACAAAAACAACCTTATATCCTTACTTGAGGCTGTAATCTATTCGACTCAGATTTTTGCAAAAAGCAGAGAAGGCAGATTGTGTGTCTTTTGGGGAGATCAAATAATAATTCCTTCAAGAATATCAAAAATTGAAACTAAATCCCCTGTTGAAATTTTTGGCGTGAAACAAAGAATTAAACTTTCAAAAAAAATATGGGAAGAAAATTGGAAAATGTATGGAATTTTAATCCCGCAAAAAGAAAATGCATTACAGCGTGATAAATTATCATGGCAAGAAATAATAAAAATAAAAAGGAAAGGAACTCTAAAAGAGAAAAATGGGAAAATAGGTTTTTTAAAAAGCGCTGGCTGCTTTTCGATAAACTTAGAATTTCTTAAGTCACTACTTCAAGAATTTTCAAAAGATCTTGAAAATAAAAATAAAAAAATTGACACCGATCCGGGTTTGTGGATGCCAATAACAATAGAAAAACCAAAAGAAGGTAAAAATTATTGGGAAAGGATTAATAATTTTAAAAAAAGATTTATTTTAAATACAGGAAATAAAAATATAATTTCTGCAAAAGACTTAGGAAAGAATACGATTTTTTGGGATTATGGAAATATTTCTTGCTATTATAAAAATATTTTAAAAATAATAGAAAAATCAAAAGAAGGAAAAGTGGCAAGATTATTTTTCGGTGTTGAAAAGTATTTTAAAAATAATTCTCTTTTTGTAAATTCAAAAACCAAAGGCATTACCAAAAACTCTGTGATTTTAAATTCAGAAATTAAAAGCGCCAACCTTCAAAATTCAATTGTCATAAATAGTAAAATAAAAAAAGTAAAAGGTAAAAATATGCTTTTATATTATATTCAGGAAAAAGATGAAATAAAAACATTGAAAGACGAGATAATTACTGATATAAAGATAAAGGATGGCGAAATAATAAGAATGAAAACAAAAATTTCAAGGGATAGTAAGGAAGATTGGGAAGTAAAATTACCAGAAAATCCCCTATCTTATAGTGAAATAGAAAAAATAGTCTCAAAAATTAATATAAAATAAAAATTACATGAAAATAAAAGAAATATATAACTTGGCAGTAAAATTGGGCACAGAAGCTGACTTTCGTAAGAAAGAAAAAATCAAAAAAATTTTAGAAACAAGAAAAAATAAATTCAAAAAGTTAGAAGAAAAAGATAAAAAATATTTTGATAAAGAAAGCTTAGAAAATCCATACTCTGACACAAGAATTTTGAACACATCAAAAGATAAAGAAATAAAAAAAATTCTTGTTGGTATTGATATTGAAGTCGCTGACTTGTTATTAGCTAAAGAGATTAAAGCAGACCTTGTAATTTCTCATCATCCTTTAGGAAATGCTCTTGCCGGACTTTCTGAGGTTATGGAACTACAAGCCGATGTTCTTTCTGAATACGGCATTCCTATAAACGTAGCGGAAAAACTTCTTGAACCAAGAACTTCTGAGGTTTTTAGGAGTCTTTCACCGCGAAACACACAGAGAGTTGGGGATGCAGCAAAAATATTGGGAGTTAATTTAATGTGCGCACATACTGTCTGTGATAATTTAGCTGCAAATTTTTTAAGAGAAAAAATGGAAAGAAAGAAATTTGAAAGAGTAGAAGAGCTGATGGAAGAATTCGAAAAAATCCCAGAATATCAAAGGGCAAAAGAGCAAAAACAAGGACCAACTTTATTTGCTGGAAAAAAAGAAAATTACTGTGGAAAAATTGCTTTAACAGAAATTACAGGAGGCACAGAGGGTAATCCAAAAATATACGAATGGTTGGCAAAAGCCGGCGTTGGAACAGTTATTGGAATGCATGCTTCAGAAGAACACCGCAAAGAAGCTGAAAAAAATTATCTAAATGTTTTAATTGCGGGACACATGTCCTCTGATTCTTTAGGAGTTAATCTTTTCTTAGATAAATTAGAAAAACGAAGAATAAAAATTATTCCCTCTTCTGGCCTAATAAGGATATCTAGAAATTAACTTATTTTTCGTAGTATTGCTTAACTAACTTATTAAACTCTTTTATTGTCTTTGGATCTATTCCAAGATCTGGATCGTCTTCTAAAGGAAGCCAATTTAAAACTGGTATTGGCCATCCTTCCTTTTTTTCTTTTGAAAAATAAGGAGGCGAGACTATTCTAAAATAAGGTTTTTCTTTAGAAGTTACGATTACTATTTTTGCTTCCCAATACTTCTCAAGATATTCTTTTTCAATTAACAAAACTTCCTCAAGCGATTCTGGATCGCTTCTAAACTTAACTTCAACAAAAAATGCTTTTGCCTTTTTAGTAAATACTAAAAAATCGGGTATCGAAGATAGTTTTTTACCAGTTTTACTCTCCCACTTGAAAGAAGCCTCTGTCTGCTCCAGCTCCTGTAAAAGAGATTTCTGGCTAGTTAAATAAACATGCACTTGGTTTTTCTCAAGTAATTCCCTCATTAAATCCTCTGCTATTTTCCCTTTCAGAATACTTTGTGGATCCATAATGTTTTTTATTTTTTGTTTTTTTGTTTTTTTGTTTTTTTGTTATTAGTCGTTTGCTGTTAGTTTTTTTACCAGCTTCCGCCACCGCCGCCACCAAATCCTCCGCCAGAAAATCCGCCGCCGCCGCTGAATCCAGAACTCCCAGAAGCTGCAGCGCTCGCTCCTCTCATTGAAGAAGAAAAACCGGAGTCGAAACTGGAAATACTATTTGCCATTGCAAAGGCGGTATAACCTCCAACCCAAGTTCCCTCATACCATTCGGGTTTTGGAATTTCAATACCTTCAAAAAGTTTTGCCCATTCTTTCTCAACCCCAAAAACAATAGCATAGGGTAAATAATCTGCAAATTTTTCAGGATTGGCTTCGGGCGAGAAATGAAATTTTGCCCTATCTTTCTCAACAACTGATAAAAACTCTTTAAAGCCAAGTAATTTGTCTTTAACCTCTCTACCTTCTTTTGTAAGCTTTGGCATAGCCCGTCCGAAAAGAACAACAATTAAGCCAGAGACAATTATGCTTATAATATTTAATCCTGTTGTGCGTGCCAAAATAATCATTGGGGCGACAAAAACACCTATTAAAAACATCCCTTTAAAAATCGCTTTTGATATGGCCTTTGATGGTTTTTCAGAAAAATAACCCTTCTTAACCACTGAGTCCATCACCATACTTTTAAAATCTTGAATCTTTGTAGGTAAACTTGTACTTTTTTTAAGATCAGATAAACTGATGCTCCCGGAACCACCAAATAAACCATTTACAAGATCTTTCTCGTAAATTGATAATTTCTCTTCTGAAAAATTATCTTGTTTTATTAATTCCCAATCTTTTGATTTAAAAACCCCTAACTTTTTATTTTCAACTTCTTTAATTTTAAAAGATCCTTTTCTTGCAAGGTCAATGATTGTAGCTGTAATGCCCTTATTTTCCACTCCTTCTTTTACAACTGCTTCTGCCTCAACGGGTCCTACTCCTTTTGGCGGCTCATACTCTGCGATAATTGTTCCCCTACCTTCTGGATCTTTTCCTTTCTTGCGCCATAAAAAGAAAAACCAAGGAAAAACAACAAAAGGCAAGAAAATTAAAAAATTATTAGCTAGAAATTTCCCGAGTTTTTGTAATACTGTTGGTTCTTTTGTAATGTTTTTTGGCCAACCAACAACTATAGTTAATCCTTCATAAGTATTAAGAATTCTTTTTGTCTTAAATATCACTTCTTTTCCTGAAACAATTTTTTTCTCACATGCTGATTCTTTTGAACCATATTTACCGGTGAAGCAAGCAAGCTTCCAATTTTCTTCTTTTATCTCTTTTGGTAAAGTTACGCTTGCGCTTGCTAAATTTATTGGAATTTTCCATTCGTCCCCCGTGACATTCCAATAAAGTTCATCGTGTTCTTCAAAAAAATTAACCGCACCAGAAATATTATATGTAATTTTGTAAGTTTTAACTCCGGTAACTGTGCTGTTAGGATCCCCAATTTTTACATAAACATTATTACCTTCGCTTCCTGTCTCATATTTATACACCTTCCCCTTCTCATCAATAACTTTCCTTATTTTTATATCTAGTTTTATGGTTCCTTTATCGGTTTTATATTTATAAGGAATATATCTATAGATTCCATGGCGCATTTGAGCGTCAAAATTATAAATTATGGTCTCTTCAACTGCTATATCAGAATTCTCTTTAATTTGAATTTTCTGATTAAAAGAGTTGATATTTTCTGCAAAAACAAAAAACGGCATAAAAAATAAAGCCGCAATTAATAATGATAAAAAATATCTAAAAAATATCTTTCGCATGTTTTTATATTTTATCAAAAAAGTTTCTTTTACAAAAGATTAAATAATTTATTTGCATTTTCGGTTGTAATCCTTTCTATCTCTGCATTTTTGACATTTTTAACTTTTGCAATCTTTTCTACGATATATTTTATATTAACTGGCTCATTCCTTTCCTTTTTAATTTTTGGTGGGGTCAAAAAGGGACAATCAGTTTCAACTAACATTCTTTCCAATGGCGTTTTTTTAATAATATCGTCAAGTTTTAATTTAAAAATTATACCATTAAAACCAATATAATAACCCATTTCAAGAAATGCTTCAGCTTCTTTCCAGTTTCCGCAAAAACAATGCAAAACTCCGCCGAATTTATGTTTTATTCTTGAAAGTTCTTCAATTAAATCTTCATATCCGAGACGACAATGCAAAATCAAGGGTAACTCAAATTCCCTTGCAAGACTAACCTCCTTCCTGAAAAGTTTTATTTGCTGTTCTCTAAACTCATTCATTTTTTTCTTTGTCTTTGGTTTTGACCAGTAATCAAAACCAATTTCTCCAACAGCAACTACTTTTTTCTGACTTTTTAAAATTAGCTCTCCGTATTTTTGATAATCAAATTCTTTTTCAAAAGAAAAATCGTCATTTATTTCGTTTTTATCACGATATATCTTAATCAATCCTGTTTCTAAATTTATTGGATGAAGACCTACGGAAGCAAAAACACCTTCTTCATTTTTATTTGCTATCTCAACCGCTTTTTTTGAAGTTAGATAGTTTGTGCCAACATTAATCATCCAGATATCGTTCTCTAATGATTTTTTTATCACTCCGTCCCTATCTTCATCGTAAGAAACAAAATTAAGATGTGCGTGTGTATCTATTAACATATGTAATAAATCTATCAAAATTTTAAATAAAATAAAAGCCGCTCGTATACAAGACGAGACGGCTGATCGATACTCATAAAGAACGATTTTGAGAACTATTATCCATTAGGATGGAGCCTTTTGTACTCATCCGAACTCATTATAGATTCCCGAACCTGCTGTTCGGTCATTCCAGCTTTCATGGCGTTCGTAAAAGTAGAAAGACCATCATCATCAGGAGCCCTATAAAGTAGTTCTTTATAGACTTTCCAGATTATCGATGCTCGGTAAAACTCCCAGTAGATATCAGTCTCTGACATAACTCTACACAACATAGCATTTACGTAAGCGTTATGCCCTTGAACATCCTGATCATAGCCAAACATGGTCACAAACACATAACTGACGTATCGATCACAGTATTCATACGAATAACGAACACTGTTTGTCACCTGGGTAGGATTCATTGCTCCCGTCCGCAAAGCGTTCAGGTGAGCATCATATCCACCAGGATCCGGTTCACGCCCCAGCCAGCGCCGATACAAAAGCTTGACCATATTTGAATATCCTTCCGAGAGTCCAACTATACAAGCTCCTCGAGGATATAGGGTAAGATTAAGCGCTGCTCCAGCATCAACATTCCAACAATCAACAAATCCCAGCTCGCTATTTTGCAAAAGCGAGGCGGCATCTGATAATACTTCATTGTGCCCTTCATAACCATAAAATCCCAAGATTTCAAAAAATCCCGAAATCGTAGTGGCGTTAAAAGAACACTTTGAGAGCCAAGTCTCGTCTGCCGAAGAGGTAACACTATAACCGTAAGCCCTTCTACACACATTCAAAGCATAGTAATGGGACGGAGCAACATTAACGAGCAAATCCCTTATAAGGGCATCACCCGTTCCATTGCCATTGGGGTCGTAACTGTCGGTGAGGAACAGCGTTAATAATCCATCAAAGATCACAACGCTCTGGTCCGACCAGTCCGGAAGAGCATAAGAAAGACTCACCGGTAAATATCCGAATCGCCGATAGGCTCCCTTTAGGGTTTCTTTAATTTTGTTTGCCTCTTGGTAACAAACATCCGCTTTTTGAGAGTCTCCCACGGCGAGGAACATCTCCGCACAAGCAATATAATTGGCAAATTGCTTGACAGCAATGTATGTATTCTCTGAGGCCTCCCCCAAAGAACATGTTCCTCCGCTCGCTGCTTCATAGTCAAATGTCGTTTTGTATGCGTTATAGTGAACTATTCCACTTCCAGCGGACCGAGCCTTCAGCGACGAAATGAATTCCCATGTCCGAGCCAACTTTTGCTGCATAAAAGCAATATCCCCGCTCTTCTTCCAATAAAAGTGCAAAAGAAGGTTCCTATTAAGAATCTCCTCCACTCCCATATTGAACGGGTAGACTTGGCCCGGAATAACCTGAGTTTCAACTCCCATGTCATGCTGCAAGTAAATGCCGTATTGATCGGAAAGCACATAAGCTTCCCACTCTTCGAGCTGTTTTCGAAGAGCCTCAATTCCTTCCTGAACTTCAAAGACCGCCGTATCGTGGCCAACGTCTATTGTACTCAAAAATTGGCAGTCGCCTCCCTCGCTAACATAGTAATATACATTGCCATTACGAGGGTCATAAACCATCCACCCATTGGCAAGATAATTCTGGATGGCCATGGAGATTATAAAGTCCAGCATGGAATTGCCTGTCATATATTTTGCAGCAAAGGCGTTGGTTTTAGCCATGATTTCGTCTTTGTTTGAAAAAGCATAATCAATCACCTGATTCACGCCCGCCTGGTTTGAGCCAGCAGGAAAAAGTTTCCCATAAAGGAACCTCATCCAGCCACCACGAGAAACATCCTGCATTACGTCTCCGCCATTGTACCCGGCATATACCAAACGAATTATCTTTTCCTCTCCTGGACGAAGTCCGAAAGGAACCGAAAATCCGCCGGCATTCCAAATACTGCTACCAACGTGGCAATTTGGCAAAGAACTAGTCGCAGCAAAGTAATCAAAAATGCCATCTCCATATCCCCAGGTTGCTGAAGGATCTTGAATCGCAAGCGCCCGCAATCCGCCATTGTCACTAGGAACCTGATAGTAGATTGTCTTTGTATTCCCGTTTTGAGCATAGCCAGTAGCGTAATCAATGCTAAAGAACATTTTTCCGCTTTGATATACGCCGGTATTGTTGTAAAGCGCTACTTCTTTGTAGAAAAACGGCGCAAGGCTGATTTTCATATTAGGATTATTTATATCCTTAGAAAAACCAGCAAACGGGCTAATCGTCGCCACTGATGTGTAGACCTGAACGTCATTTGTTCCTGGCCTACAATGAGCTCCATAAAGCCGACGCCTGTCAGGCATCACCTCAATTTGGGTATTATCCCAGTATGGAGTCCATTCTTGGTCTGAAGGATCAAAACGTTGAATTGAACCATCAGAATCAAGACGCGTGCCACAGATTATTGAAGTGGGCGGTCCATCTCTCGTTATCCCCATGCAGCTGGTGTAGTATTTGAACCTGCCAAGGTCAAAATGTGCATTACAGTCAAATCCGCTACCGGGACGAGCAAGTACAAAACCTGTCCGCGTTTGCCCTTTCTCATAGTGGAGCCATCCGCTCGCCTGCGCTTTAGGAACAAAAACAGCAATCAAAGAAATGATTAAAATGCCTATAAGTGCGAAGTAAAGTATATTTCCTCTCGCTCTCCACAAAAAACCAAACATTCTTTTCATTTCAAACACTCCAATCTTTTTTAGTTTTATTTTTTTCCTTAACCTTATCCGATTTATATGTCAAAGAGCTATCCTCAAACTCCCTATTAATTTTATAATTGAAAAATAGCATTTAGTCAATATCATTAAAAAAGCCACTCTAATATTAATAAATGACTTTTCTTAGTTTAAAAACTAAATTCTCAGAAAAAGAGATTTTCCTCTTTTTTCTTTTAATTGGTCCAATATCTTTTCTGAAGTTTTTGGTAAAAATGGTTGTAAAAATTCTGAAATTTTTGAAATAGCATATAAAAGGTCACAAATAACCTCTTTGTCTTTTGTCTCCCAGGGTTTTTTTTGTTCAATATATTTATCGCAAACACTGATTAGTTCCCAAATTTCTGCCAAAGCATCATTAAATCTGAAATTTTCCAAAGAATTCTTATAATTTTTTTCTATTTCCTCAATTTTTCTTTTAAGTCCATCATTTTTTATCCTTGGTTTATTGTCGCCATCTGTTAATTTTAAAACCCTTGCAACTAAGTTCCCAAGGCCCCTCGCAAGATCAGAATTATATCTTTCTTCAAACTTCTCGTAAGTAAAATCACCATCTTCAGTTGATGGAATCTCACGCAAGAGAAAATAACGAACAGCATCAGTACCATATTTAGAAACTAACTCGAAAGGATCTACAATATTTCCCAGACTCTTTGACATTTTCTGTCCATTAACATTAATAAATCCATGGACCAGTATATTTTTTGGTCTTGGTAAATCCAAGGCAATCAACATTGCCGGCCACATTAAGGCATGAAATCTAAAAATATCTTTTCCAACACAATGAACATCTGCCGGCCAACGATCTTTTGGATAAAGATAATTTAATAATGCTTCAAACCAAACATAAATTATCTGGTCAGGATCTCCAGGAACAGGGATACCCCATTTTAATTTCTCTTTTGAACGTGAAACACTAATATCTTCAATGCCCTGATCGATGAAGCTTAAGATTTCATTTTCCCTTGTTTCTGGAATAATTTTTATATCACCCTTTTCTATTTCTTCTTTAACTTGCTTTGAATATTCTGAAAGACGAAAGAAATAATTTTCTTCTTCAATTATTTCTGGCTCTTTTTGGTGATTCGGACATTTCCCATCAACTAAGTCTTTTTCTTTTACAAACGCTTCACATCCTACACAATAAAGTCCTTTATACTTTTTTTTATAAATATCTCCTTTCCCTAATAATTGCTTCCAGACTCTTTCAACTGTTGGCCAGTGTCTTTTTCTGTCAGTTGTTCTTATAAAATCATTATTTGAAATATTTAAGGCGTCTTTAAGATTTTGAAATTTTTCTGAAATTTCATTTGTAAATTGCTCGGGTGTCTTGCCGGCTTCCTTGGCAGCTCTTTCAATTTTAGAGCCGTGCTCGTCAGTGCCTGTTAAAAAGAAAACGTTATCTCCTAATAAACGATGATATCTTGCCAAAACATCTGCCTGAATTGCCTCTAATGCAAAACCAATGTGCGGAGGAGCATTTGTATAGGCAATACTTGTTGTTATGTAGAATTTCTTTTTCATATTAATTCTAAATTTTATCATTTTTCCCAAAAATAAAAAACCCATCATCGGGTTTTAAATATCTTTTAAATAATTAATTTAAAATTTTAAAATAAGGTGTTTTGAGCGGCTTTTTTTTCTTCTTCTGCTTCAAAAAGGCTTACTTTGCCAAATTCCCCATCATATCCTGGTAAGATCTTAATATTTTGATTTCTTACAATTTCAATCCCTTCTGCAATTTCAGGTGAGATTTTTTTGATTTCTTCAATTGAAACATCAAGTAAAATATCAAACTCACTGCCAAAATTACTAATTAATGACTGATATTCGTTGTCAACAAACTTTGAATTTGCAGAACTTTTACCAAAGACTTCTGCAATTATCTCTGGTAAAGGAACAATTTTAACAAAAGGGACTGCTGTTTTGGGCTTATAACCTAATTCCCTATCTGCTAATTCATCAACCCGGGATAGAACACCAACAGTTAAAGGCCTTCTGCACACGGGACAAATTCCACCATGACTTTTTCTTTCTTCCGGGGATAAACGCACCTCACAATTTCTATGACCGTCAAAATGGTATTTCCCCTCTTCTGGAAAAAATTCAATGGTTTTTATTAAGTTAAATTGGCTTTTTTCTTTGCCTCCTTTTTTAATTCCATCTGCTATAATCTGATAGTTAATATTTTCTCCCTCAAAAATGTTAGCTTCTCTGCCAAGTTTTTGCGGTGAATGGCTATCAGAATTTGAAATTAAAGTATATTTATCAAGCGCGGACAGTCGCCAATTCATCTCCGGATCCGAAGAAAGTCCAGTCTCTAAGGCAAAAATATTAGGAGCTAAATCCTCAAAACATTCTTCAATAGTATCAAAACCAGAACGCGAACCGAATAAAGAAAACCAAGGAGTCCAAATGTGGGCCGGAACAATTAAGCATTCGGGGGAAGAATTAAAAACAAGTTTTGCAAGATCCTTTGCATCCATTCCTAAAATTGGTCTGCCATCGGACTTTAGATTTGAAGTCCATGAAAGCTGGGTGTTAATTCTTTCAATTGCTTTAATAGAAGGAGAAAAAATCATTATGTGAATTTTCCTAACCTTGTCATTTTTTGTATAAATACAGCTCAGTTCTGTCGTTAAAATAAATTTCACTTTTCCATCACTTCCTTTTAATTTAAAAAGTCCTTCTTCAACGGGCTCTAATTTTTCTTTTATTTCTCGAAGCCACTCTGGATGCGTAAAATCGCCAGTTCCTAAGATAGAAATGCCTTTTGTCTTTGCCCACTTTTCAAGATTTTCAAGATCGGTTTTTTGAGATGTGGCTCTTGAGTATTTTGAATGAATGTGAAAATCTGCAATATATCGCATAAGAATATTAAACCCTTGCCATTTCTCTTTTTCTTGGTTTCTTGGCTCTTTTTACTGCGGTTAAAATCTCTATTAAGCCGTCTTTGACGTCTATCTTTACCTTACCCCCCTCTTTTACCTTTCCTTCTATAATCATTTGCGCTAAAGGATTCATAATAAGATTTTGGATTGTTCTTTTGAGCGGCCTTGCACCAAAATTCTCATCAAAACCCTCTTTTACGAGTATTTTTTTAGCTTCTTTTGATACTATAATTTTAATCCCCTTTTCTTCAACTCTTTTTGCTAATTCTTTAACTTGCAAAGAAACTATTTTCTCAAGATCTTTTTGGGTCAGATAATTAAAGATAATGACCTCGTCCAACCTATTTAAAAACTCTGGCTTGAAATAATCTCTTAGTTTTTCTTCTATCTTTAATCTTAATCTTTTCCTTGATTGTTCTTTTATATCTTTTGCCTTCTTTTTTTCTTCTTCAAAACCTATATCTTTAGTCTGGGCAATCTCTTCAGATCCAATATTTGAAGTCATTATAATAATCGTATTTTTAAAATTAACCACCCGACCCTTGGCATCTGTCAACCTGCCCTCGTCAAAAACTTGAAGTAAAATATTGAAAACTTCAGGGTGCGCTTTTTCAATCTCATCAAAAAGAATAACACTATACGGTCTTCTTCTAATTTTTTCTGTAAGCTGTCCTCCCTCTTCATGACCAACATATCCTGGAGGTGAACCAATAAATTTCGCTACAGTGTGTTTTTCCGTATATTCTGACATATCAACTCTGACCATTGCATTTTCATCATCAAAAAGAAATTCAGCTAATGCACGAGCAAGTTCTGTTTTTCCAACTCCAGTTGGGCCAAGGAATAAAAATACGCCTGTTGGTTTTTTTTCTTCGGCAACTCCGGCACGAGAACGACGAATAGCGTTTGAGACTGCTTTTACTGCTTCTTCTTGATCGACAATTCTTTTATGAAGTTCATTTTCCATCCTGACAAGTTTCTTACTTTCTGACTCAAGCATTCGCTCGACTGGAATTCCTGTCCAACGAGAGACAATTCTTGCGATATCTTCTTCGGTTACTTCCTGCTTTAAAACTCTCTTTTTACCCTGGAATTTTTTAAGATCTCTTTCTAATTTCTGAAATTTTCTTTCTGTTTTTGGAATTTGATCATATCTTAATTCTGCAATTTCTTGTAACTCTCCTTTTTTTTCTGCAACTTCTGCTTCTTCTCTTAATTTTTCTAATTTCTTTTTTGTTAACTTTATATTTTCAATAATTGATTTTTCTTTTCTCCACTGAATTTCAATTTTATCTCTTGCCTCCTGAAAATCCGCTAATTTCTTTTCTACTTCTTTTAATCTTATTTTTGAAGTTTTTTCTTTCTTTAGGGCCTCTTTTTCGACTTGCAACTTCATCATCTCCCTTTTAATATTATCTAATTCTGTCGGCTCTGATTCAACTTCAAGACGCAGAGCTGAAGCTGCTTCATCCATTAAGTCAACTGCTTTGTCTGGCAAAAACCTGTCTGAAATATAACGTTTTGATAGACTAACAGCTGTTACAAGGGCAGAATCTTTTATCTTAATACCATGATGTAACTCATATTTTTCCTTAATGCCCCTTAGTATGGCTAAAGTGTCTTCAATTGTTGGTTCTTTAACATAAACTGGCTGAAATCTTCTCTCAAGCGCTGGGTCCTTTTCAATATATTTTTGATATTCCTTAAGAGTAGTTGCACCAATTGCACGAAGCTCTCCCCTGGCTAACGCAGGCTTTAAAAGATTAGAAGCATCAATAGCGCCTTCGGCCGCACCTGCGCCAACTAAAGTATGAAGCTCATCAATTGATAAAATATATTTTCCTTTGCGTCTATTTATTGCCTTAAGGAATGCCTTAAGTCTGTCTTCAAATTCACCCCTATATTTCGTTCCCGCTATCATCGATCCAAGATCAAGAGAGATGATTTCTTTGTCTTTGAGACTCTCTGGTACGTCTCCAAAAGCGATACGTTGTGCCAATCCCTCAACAATTGCGGTCTTACCAACTCCTGCCTCTCCAATTAAAACAGGGTTATTTTTTGTTCGTCTTGAGATAACCTGGATTACTCTCCTTATTTCTTCTTCCCTGCCAATAACAGGATCTAATTTTTTTTCACGGGCTTCTTTGGTAAGATTTCTTGAGAATTTATCAATTACCTGATACTTTGCCTCTGGCGTCTGATCAGTAACTTTTTGTCCACCTCTTATATCTTTAATTACCTTCAAAACATCATCGTGACTTACATCTACAAGAATTTCTTTCACCCTGCTGCTACTTCCAATAATACCCAAAAACAAATGTTCAACCGAAATAAATTCGTCTCCCATTTCTTTTGCCTCACTCTTTGCTCTATCCATAACTCTTGCAAAATCTTGAGTCAGATAAACTTGCCCCAAAGAAGACTGCCCAAAAACTCTTGGCAAAGCAAGTAAAAAATCATCTGTTTTGGACTTTATTTGAGAAACGTCCTTACCAAGCCTTCTTAAAATTACATTTACAAACCCTTTTTCATCCTCTAACAAAGCCGCAAATAAATGCAAAACATCTATCTGTTGATGTTGCTTTCCACTTGCTATCTCCTGGGCTCTCTGAATTGCTTCCTGCGCTTTAATTGTAAAATTTTGACCGTCCATGTTAGATAATTATTTTAGTTTAATTTTATTAAATAAAATTGAAGTAAATTATAAATTCTTGCATCCCGCCGAAGTTTTAACGTAGGCGGATTACAAATTATTGTTTTTCTTGAAGTGTAACTCCAAGAAAGATTTGTTTCCCGTTTCTTAAAACTTTTAATTTAATTTTATCGCCAACTTTATAAGAAAGAATAACTTTACTTAATGTATTTTTTTCTGTTATTTTTTTTCCATTGATTTCTAAAATAATATCGTTTTCTCGAAGCCCTGCTTTTTCTGCGGCACTCCCAGATACCACAGCGATTCCATTATTATCCTTTATAACTAATGCTCCGTAATTTACTGATAAATTTTGCTCTTTTTTTATTGTGTCATTTATAATTGTGTGGTTTACTCCCAAAAATGGATAAGATATCTTTCCTGTTTTCTCTACCTCGCTAATGGCATTTTTAATGCTATTTATTGGTATTGAAAAACCAATATTCTCAGCGCCCGAGGCCATAGCAGTGTTTATTCCAATAACCTCGCCTGATAGATTTAAAAGCGGCCCTCCCGAATTTCCTGAATTAATTGCAGCATCTGTCTGAATAAGTTCCTGCAATTCTTCTGTTTGGGCTGAAGTTAAATTTCCTGCTGTAATAGTTCTTCCTATTCCAGACACCACTCCAACCGAAACAGTATTTTGAAATTCTCCAAGGGCGTATCCGATTGCAATTACACTCTGCCCAACCTGAATTTTATCTGAATCTCCCAGCTTTACTGTTGTAAGATTTTTGGCTTTTATTTTTAAAACTGCGATATCTTGCGAAGGATCTCTTGCTAAAATCTCTGCTGAATATTTCTTCCCGTCGGATAAAACAACTGTGTAATCAACTCCTTCTGTTGAAACTACATGTTTATTAGTTAAAATCATGCCATCGGATGAAATAATAAATCCAGTCCCTCCTCCAACTTGCTGCTCTTTAGTTCCTTTCTGTCTGTATTCTGGAAGAAACTGATAAGGAGAGGACCAATATTCTTCAAAGACCGGAACATCTTTTGTTAAAATTACACTAACCACTGCGGGAGATACTTTCTTTACGGTATTTATAACTGCTTTCTCTTCACTTGTTGAAACTTTAGCTGTTGTTGTTTCGATATTTTGAGTCGTAGGAAAAATTGATGGATAAAGTTTTATACCTAATATAGCTCCACTAAAACCAAAAACCAACGACAATATTATTAATATAACTATAAATTTTTTGTTCTGCATGTTTTTGAAAAATCTGCGGAGGGGGAGGTATCCTTCATCAAGATTTCGGAATACCAATTTACTCCCAAAAATCCTCGCCAAATCTACAAAATAGCCATTCCGTAGCTTTAGCGAAGGATGGCGGAGGGGGAGGGATTCGAACCCCCGGTGACATTGCTGCCACAATGGTTTTCAAGACCATCCCATTCGGCCGCTCTGGCACCCCTCCAAAAATCTTAAAAATGAAATGTCCCGTAAAGCTCACTAAAGCGGAAGGGGTGGGATTTGAACCCACGAGCCGCTGTTTAAGCGGCACGGGTTAGCAACCCGTTGCTTTAAACCACTCAGCCACCCTTCCTTGTTTATTTTATATCTTGTAATAAATATCTTATTCTCTCTTTTCCTCTGCCTGATTTTAAAAACAACTCTTCTCTTTTCGCATCTTTTTTTGAAATAAACGCTTCGTAATATATAAGATGCCACGGACCATTGTTTTTTGTAAAAACTGAATTTCCCAAATTATGCTCTTTTATCCTTCTTTTTAAATCATCAGTAACTCCCTTATATAGTTTACCATTTCTGGAACTCTTTAAGATATATACATAAAACATAATAATTTCTATCTACTCCCAGCCCTAGGCTGGTCGGCCTTGGGCCGAAGCCACGCCTCCGTATTAATTTAAAGTCCTTCTTTTTTCAAATCTTCTATAATCTTTTTTTGTTTTCTTGTCAATTTTGAAGGGGTTTTAACATTTATTTTAACATACATATCGCCTTTTCCTCTTCCATGAAGATGTGGGATGCCCATACCTTTTAATCTTAACAATTTTCCATTTTGAGTTCCAGCAGGAACCTTAAGTTCAATCTCTCCTGCTAAAGTAGGTACATCTTTTTTTATTCCAAGAGAGGCCTCTGAAAAACTAGCATCAAGTTCATAATAAATATCATCTCCTCTTCTTTTAAACTTGGAATGTTCTGCAACGTAGAATCTTACATAAAGATCCCCTGATTTTGCCATTCTCCCGCCTGCTTCACCCTTGCCTTCTATTTTTAGCGTTTCTCCGTCAGAAACCCCAGCAGGAATTGAAACTAAAATTTTTTCTGTTTCTCTTAACCTGCCCTCTCCACCACATTTTTGACATTTCTTTTCTGGAATTTCGCCCTTGCCAAAACACTGAGGACAAGTACTTGTTTTTGCAAATGTTCCGAGAATCGTTCTTTTTACTTCTTTGACTGTACCCTGGCCTCCACACGAAGGGCATCTTTTCATTTCTGTCTTTAGTTCAGCCCCGCTTCCCTTACAACGCTCACATTCTACATTTTTTGCAAGATTAATTTCTTTTTCTACTCCGTTTAAAACCTCCTCTAAGGTAATTTTAACGTCAACTGCAATATCTTTTTCTTTTCTTTCTCTTTTTCTTGAAGAAAAAGGAGAAGCTCCGCCAAAAAATCCCTCAAAGATATCTTCAAAAATTGAATTATCAAAATTTCCACCGAAATTATTAAAATCAAATCCGGCTTGGGAAAAAGGATTTTGTCCTCCCTGAAATCCCGCCTGGTCAAACGTACTTCCAAACTGATCGTACTGCGCTCTTTTCTCTTTATTTCCTAAAACCTGGTATGCTTCATTAATCTCTTTAAATTTTGTCGAATCTCCCCCCTTATCTGGATGATGCTCATGAGCTAATTTATGAAAGGCTTTTTTTATTTCTTCTTGCGAAGCGCCACTGGATACTCCTAAAACTTGATAGTAATCTTTTGCCATTTTATTTTAATATTGCTATTTCTTGCATTATAAACAATGATATTTTTAATGAGGGTTATTTCTTTTTATAATCTCCCTCGCCAACATCCTTGTCTTTGTCTTCTTTCTTTTCTTCTTGGTTTCCTTTTTGCTGCTCCTGTTGCTGTTGCTGATACATTTGAGATCCTATTTTTTGAAGCGTTTCTGAAAGTTCTTTTGATTTTTGCTGAATATCTTCTGTTTTGTTCTCTTCCATTGCTTTCTTTAATCCAGTGATTTTATCTTCAACCTCTTTCTTAACATCTTTTTGAATTTTATCTCCCATATCTTTTAAAGTTTTTTCTGCCGTAAAAATTAATGCTTCTGCTTTATTTTTCTCTTCTATCTCTTTTCTTTTTTTCTCATCTTCCTCTTTATGTGCTTCAGCGTCTTTCTTTAATTTTTCTATTTCCTCTTCTGAAAGTCCGGACTGCGCTTCAATTCTTATTGATTGTTCTTTGCCAGTTGCTTTATCCTTTGCAGAAACATTTAAAATACCATTTGCATCAATATCGAAGCTGACTTCAATCTGGGGCATTCCCCTTGGAGAGGGCGGAATACCGTCCAAAATAAATCTTCCTAAGCTCTTACAATCTCCTGCTATTGGTCTTTCTCCCTGTAAAACATTTATCTCAACAGAAGTTTGATTGTCGGCAGCGGTTGAAAAAACCTGTTTTTTTTCTGTCGGAATTGTAGTATTTTTGGGGATTAAAACCGTATTTACGCTCCCTAATGTTTCTATCCCTAAGGAAAGTGGTGTTACGTCCAAAAGTAATACTTCTTTCATGTCCCCCGACATAATACCACCCTGGACCGCAGCTCCAATTGCGACAACTTCGTCTGGGTTAATCTCTTTATTTGCTTCCTTTCCAAAAAGCTTTTTTACTTCTTCTTGGATTTTTGGCATTCTTGTCTGACCACCAACAAGAATAATTTCGTCTATGTCAGAAATCTGATAATCCGCATCTTTTATTACTTCCTGAACATGCTTCATTGACTCATTAATATATTCTGCGACTAAATCTTCTAATTTTGAACGAGATAAACTATAGGATAGATGCTTTGGACCAGAACTGTCGGAAGTTATAAATGGCAAATTAATTTCGGCTTGCATTGTGGTAGAGAGTTCCTTTTTTACTTTTTCGCTTGCTTCTTTTATCCTCTGGAGTGCCAAAGGATCACCTGCAAGATCAATATTCTCATCCTTTTTAAAACTTTCTACGACCCAATCCATGATTTTCTGATCAAAATCATCTCCGCCAAGATGAGTATTCCCACCGGTTGACTTAACTTCGATTGTGTCTCCGGCAACATCTAATACTGAAACATCAAAAGTTCCGCCCCCGAAATCATAAACTACGATTTTTTCATCCTTTTTTTTCTCAAGTCCATAAGCTAAAGCAGCTGCTGTTGGCTCGTTAATTACTCTCTTTACCTTAAAACCTGCTATCTCGCCTGCATCTTTCGTTGCTTTTCTTTGTGAATCATCGAAGTACGCAGGGCAAGTAATCACAGCTTCTTCTATTTTCTCTCCAAGTTTTGCTTCTGCGTCCGCCTTAAGCTTTTGTAAAATCATTGCTGATATTTCTTGAGCTTTATACCACTTATCTCCCATCTTAACCTCTATTCCTCCATCTGAAGATTCTTTTATCTCATAAGATAAAAGTTTTTTATCTTTCTGAACCCGCTCATCAGAAAACTTGCGTCCGATAAGACGTTTTACAGAATAAATTGTATTTTGAGGGTTTGTTATAGCTTGACGTCTTGCTAAAACTCCAGCTAACCTTTCTCCGCTTTTTGAAAAAGAAACAACAGAGGCTGTAGTTCGTTCACCCTCTGAGTTTTCTATAATTTTTGGTTTTCCTCCCTCAACAACAGCCATTGCTGAAAAAGTTGTACCAAGGTCTATTCCTAATATTTTTGCCATAAATTTGTTGAGCAACGCGATAAAAATTTAATGCGTTAGCTCCATAATTATTTTTGAGCAACCTTTACTTTAGCGGGTCTTAAGACCCTACCGTTTAAAAAATATCCTTTTTGGAAAATTTCTAAAATTTCATCTTCTTCGCCCTTACCCACTGCTACTGCTTCATGAATCTCAGGATTAAATATTTTTTCTTCTTTCATTTCCTCAACCCCTTCTCTTTTTAAAAAGTTTTTCATTTGCTCTTTAATATTCATCATTCCTTTGACCCAGTTATTATTTTTTAAATCTTTTGGCATATCCTTTTCTGCTCTTTCAAGGTTATCTAGAATTGGTAAAATTTCACTTATAATTTCAATTTTTAATGCGCCTTCCTTATGCTCTAAAGATTTTTCCTCTGCTTTTCTGTAATTTATAAATTCTGCTCTTTCTTTCTGCCATCCTTTAAGATATCCCTCTTTTTCCTTTTGGCATTGTTTTAGCTGACTCTTAATTTTCTTTATCTTTTTTTTAATATCTATATTTCCAGCTTCTTCGTCTAAATTTTCAACATATTCTATCTTTTCATCTTTTTTTTTCTTTTCTTTTTTCATATTAAAAAATCTGTTAAAAACTTCTATTAAGAAGGTCTTTTGCTTTTTTAATTAATGCAATGTTTCTTAAATAATCCATTCTTGTGGGACCTAAAATCCCTATTGATCCCTCGTCCCAATTAGAAAAAACTAAACTTAAATCATCACTTCTTACAAATGGATTATTTCTGCCAATAAATACTTTTACGTCGTGATCTTCTTCTTCATCGTCCTCAAAAAAATCATCAAAACCCATCTCAACGCCCATTCTTAAAGATTCAAAAATGTCTTCAAAAGCTCTTGTAAAATCTAAAACTTCATGAAGATCATAAAACTCTGGCTGAGAAAACAAAAGTGAAAGCCCTTGCCATGTCGCTTCTTCTCCAAAAAATAAAAGACTTACATTTTTTGAAGTGCTAGAAAGAAATCTTCCAAGGTCATGAGTTACATTTTCCTTTTCTTTCTTTTCAAAAATCTTCTCGATTTTCTTTTCGGTGTTTTGAGAAAGCTTTGGTTCTGATATCTTTCTTATAAAAAATCTATATGCTTTTTCTGTAGGAATTCTACCAGAAGAAGTATGAGGCTTTAAAAGATACCCACTTTCCGTTAACTCCGCCATATCCAGCCTTATGGTTGCTGAACAAATATCTAAATTGTATTTTTCTAATAAATACTGTGAGCTAATCGGATCTGCTGTCTTAACATATTCTTTTACTATCAGCTTAAGAAGTTTTTCTTGCCTTTTTTTCATTTTTTTAAAATCTTACCCAATTAACTATTTTAGCAAATTAAAATTAGCAGTCAAGTGCTGAGACTGCTAATTTTAATTTTGCGAATCATTGAGCGGGTGAGCGGAATTGAACCGCCGTTACTACCTTGGCAAGGTAGCGTAATAGCCACTATACGACACCCGCTTGTTTACAAATAGCATAAAACTAATAACAATTTTATTATAAGCTATTCGTCCTATGCCATTCGTTTTTTGTGCTGCAGCTCGGAATCGAACCGAGATCCCATGTTTTTCAGACATGTGCCGTGACCGCCTTGGCTACTGCAGCATAAAACAATTTATATCAAAATTATAAATTTTTACAACGTTTGGGCGGCGAAGGACTCGAACCCTCGACCTTCTGAATGTAAGTCAGACGCTCTAACCAGCTGAGCTAGCCGCCCATTTACATAAAAACCGAAGATATCCAAAGACCGACATAGTGTGAAAATAATATCACCACTATTGTTGTTAAAAGATGCTCAAGAACGATTTTAAATGGTCTCTTTTTTTGATCTTTTGCAATATAAAAACTAACTAATGCGATCAAAAACAGGCCCCAAAAAATACTTATAATTACCGCTTTCTGTAATTCAAATGTTAATACTGGGATAATAAATGTCAAGGCAAATAAAAATTTTGCTAAAAAAGTACAAATTGTTGACTCCCAAATTTCTCTTTTCGTATGTTTGTTTTCTGATTCCTCTGAAACGTGAATCCCAAGGGCATCTGAAAAAGCATCAGCAATTGCAATGATCAAAATACCACCAATAACAGCAAGTTTTGAACGAGTGCTTGAATTTAATCCCACCATCAAGCCAAGGGTAGTAATTACCGCCGAAGTCAAGCCGAAACTAATGCCTGTCTTAAGAGAATGTTTTTTAAAAATCATAAACTTTTCTGAATTCTTAAATATAAAAAATTATATTCTATCTGGATAATCAGATATTATACCATCTACTCCTGCCAATTTCATTTTTTGAATATCTTCAGGATTGTTTACCGTCCAAACAAATACTTTCGTGTTTTTCTTTTTCATATCACCAATAAAATTTTTATTTATCAAAGTAGCTGAAGGATTTACAGAATGAATATTAACTTTTCTGACAATTTTTTTAAGATTCTTCGGCAAAAAAAGGTTAAAAGACCTGTTTTTATATCGGGATTTAAATTATCGAATTCCTGTAGTGCTGGAAGATGAAAAGAAGATATCAAAAAATCATCTTGAGACCATTTATCGCCTTTTATGTATTTTTCGATTATTTCAAATACATAATTTGCAATGTTTTCCTCTTTAAGCTCAATATTTACTTTTGCTTTTCCGGAAATTAAATCCAGTACTTCTTCAAGAAGAGGAATTTTCTCGCCTTTGCCGGCATCTAATTTTCGTAAGTCATAGAGCCACTTTTCCGAAACTCTACCCTCTCCGTTTGTAGTTCTTTCAAGCTTATCATCATGTATAACAACCAAGTCGCCACTTTTACAAATACGCACGTCTAATTCTATCATATCAACCCCGAGTTGGAGGGCTTTTTCAAAAGAACGTAGAGTATTTTCTGGTTCATAACCACAAGCCCCACGATGTCCGATTTTTAAAATCATAAGAGTAAATATGCCCAGGGCGGGAGTCGAACCCGCATGCCCAAAAAGAGCACAGCTCCTCAAGCTGCCGCGTATACCAATTCCGCCACCTGGGCTTTTCTATTTTTTTTCTGGTTTTTCCTTCTCCTCTTTGCTTTTTATTTCCCTGGGAATCTCTT
Organism: Candidatus Paceibacterota bacterium; assembly: GCA_028716825.1. Taxonomy (NCBI): domain Bacteria; kingdom Bacillati; phylum Minisyncoccota; species Minisyncoccota bacterium. The sequence continues at coordinate 12,227 of JAQUPA010000005.1, read as the reverse complement.
TTTTATTAGCTTCTTTTTTTTCTACTTCTTTGGTTTTCTCTTTATAGACTTCTTCTACTACTTGAACTCTTTTTGATTTCAATTTTCTTCTAATCTTCTTCTCTGCTTTTTCTCTTAGATAATAAAGCTTTGCCCTTCTTGCTTTTCCCTTCTTTATTACTTGTATTTTTTCAATTAACGGAGAATGCCAAGGATATGTTTTCTCAACACCTACTCCACCAACATTAGCTCTTAGGGTGAAAGTAGCATTTATGCCTTTGCCATGTTTTTTTGAAATCAAAATACCCTCAAAAACCTGAGATTTTTTCTTGCTCTTCTCTAAAATTTTTTCCGAAACTCTAACAGTGTCCCCCGCTCTCATTTCGGGTAAATTTTCTTTTATCCCTCCTAATTTTAAAACATTTATTTCTGCCATAATTTTATAGGAGTAAAATTAATGCTTTTACTCTCTATCTTTAAATAAAATTAATTTGTACCTTTCGGTGGGCAGTATAGGATTCGAACCTATGACCTCATGGATGTCGACCATGCGCTCTAACCAACTGAGCTAACTGCCCTCTTACAATCCAAATCAATAAGCATAGTCTACTCTGGATTTATTTTTTAAAATACACGAGGTGCGCGTGGATGGATTTGAACCATCGACCCCGTGATTATAAGTCACGTGCTCTAACCACTGAGCTACACGCGCCCATGAAGATTTACTTTTGTTTTTTGGCGGGTTGAATATTTATGCCAATTATTTCTTCAAATTCCTTCCTTTCAATTGTTTCTTCTTTTATTAATCTTTTTGCAATCTTTTCAAGAAGATGCTTTCTCTCAGCAAGAACTCTACTAGCATCTTTTTCTGCTTCATTTATAAGCCTTTCTACTTCTTTGTCAATTTTTTCTGCCACTTCTTCTGAAAAATTTCTTTGTTCTGTAATCTCTTTTCCTAAAAAAACCATGCTTTCTTTCTTACCAAAAGTCACAGGGCCCAGACGAGACATACCATACTCCATAACTAATTTTCTTGCAAGGTCGGTGGATTTTCGAAGGTCGTTTGAAGCTCCCGTGGTGATTTCGTTAAAAATCATCTTTTCTGTCTCATATCCCCCAAGTAAAGTTGCTAATTCTGAAACAAATTCTGTTTTTGTCTTTAAATATTTATCTCTGCTTGGTAACTTAAGGGTGTAACCCGCTGCCATACCACGAGATACAATAGAAATTTTATGGACTGGCTCTGAGTCTGGCATAAAAGCAGAAACAAGAGCATGTCCTGCTTCGTGGAAGGCTGCAATTTCTTTTTCCTTCTCTGAAAGAATATGGCTTTTCCTTTCGGGGCCCAAAAGAACTTTTTCAATTGATTCTCTTAAATCTTCTTGATTAATTTCTTTTTTATTTTTTCTCGCAGCTAAAATCGCAGCTTCGTTTACCAAATTTGCAATATCAGCTCCTGAAAAACCAGAAGTTCTTTCTGCGATTTCCCTTAAATCAATATTCTTTTCCAAAGGTTTATCTTTTGTGTGAATCTTTAAAATCTCTTGTCTTCCTTTAATATCTGGCTCGTCCAAAATTACATGACGATCAAATCTTCCCGGCCGTAAAAGTGCGGGATCTAAAATATCTGGCCTATTGGTTGCTGCCATTACAATGCAAGTTGCCTCTCTTTCAAAACCATCCATTTCAACTAAAATTTGATTTAACGTTTGTTCTCTTTCATCATGTCCTCCGCCAAGCCCGGCACCCCTATGCCTTCCAACAGCATCTAATTCGTCTACGAAAATAATCGAGGGCTGATTCTTTCTGGCGTTTGCAAAAAGATCTCTCACTCGGGATGCTCCAACGCCGACAAACATTTCAACAAATTCAGATCCGGAGATTGAAAAGAAAGGAACACCAGCTTCTGCAGCAACTGCTCTTGCAAGTAGTGTTTTTCCACATCCCGGAGGGCCAACCAACAAAACTCCTCTTGGAATTCTTGCACCCATGTCTAAAAATTTCTTTGGGGTTTTTAAAAATTCAACAATTTCCTGAAGCTCTTGTTTTGCTTCCTCAAGATCAGCTACATCACGGAAAGTAACTCTTTCTCTTATTTTTCCGCTACCGCCGTATTCTCTTGCTTTTGATCTTCCGAAAGAAAATGCTTGAGTTGCTCCTTGCTGTCCTTGCCTAAACATCCACCAAAAAAAGAAAATAATCAATATAAAAGGCACAATTGAAATTATAACAAAAAGCCAAGTATTGCTATCTCCTTGGGAACGATAAACTATCTCAATTCCTTTAAGTTCTATATTATCTACTCCGTAGTTCTTTAAAACTTCTTCCATGGGGGCGCTTGTGTCTCTGATTGCGAATTCTTTCTTGCCATCTTTTAATTCTATATTTACTCTATCTCCCACAACCTCCATTTTTTTTACCTCTCCTTTTTCAATTTGTCCTGCAAGCGCATTTACGCCAACTTCTTCTACTTTTTTTGAAAAATTAAACAGAGAAAAAAGCGCTGCCAATAAAAGCAATCCCAAAAATACATATATTATATTTTTCCAAATCTTATTATTCTTTTTCTCTTTCATATAAATAATTTCCTAGAATATAGGGCTAAATAATATAACCAGTCTACCAAAAATTGTAAAAAAGAAAAGGCCCCTGAAGAATTAGTATTGCAATTTTCTTCTCTTTTTTACAATATCAAGATAATAATTTTCTATGTTTTTTGCAACTCTTTCCCAGGAATAGTCCTTAACAAAATCTTTACTGTTCCTCGCTAACTTATCTCTTAAATCTTTGTCTTTTAAGAGCCTTATAAGTTTTTTCGCAATATCCTTAGGACTTCTTGGGTCAAAAAATAATCCGTTATAACCGTCTCTTAAAACATAATCATACCCTATAATTTGAGAAGCGGCAACGGCTTTTTGGCAAGCCATGGCTTCAACAAGCACAATTCCAAATGATTCACCTCCCAGGGCCGGCGAGCAATAAACATCACAAGAGGCATAATAAGATGGAACTTCTTTTTCTGGAATAAATCCCTTAAAAACAACTGATTTTGAAATATTAAGGTCCCTGACAATCTTTCTGCATTTTTTTTCAAGACGCCCCCTGCCTGCAACAATAAGTAAAATATCTGGCACTTCTTCTTTTATTAAAGGAATTACTTTCAAAAGCTCGGGCAAGCCCTTTCTCCTGTCTAACCTTCCAAAATAAAGAATTTTGGGTCTTTTATCTGAGAACTCTTCTCTTGGTTTTGCGTTTGGGTTAAATTTTTCTTTATCTACTCCGCAGGGAATTATTTTATAATCCCCTGGAATATAAGAAGAAACACTATCCCTTGCGCTTGGAGATATAGCAACTAGACCATTTAATTTTTTCCTGTATTTATTAAAAAATTTCTGATATAGGAATGTCCCTCTTTTCCAAAATTTGAATGTTGTTGAATGAAAAACAGCAACATTTGCAGTATTTGAAGCACGAAGGGCATAAAAAGAAATACCAGGGGGAAGCATGGGCGTATGAAGATGAAGGAGGTCAAAATTTTCTCTTCGTATAAAATCTCTGACTATTCTTTTTACTCTAAATCCAATTGTCGGAGTTGCGTAAGATTTGTTTGCTGGCAGAAAAAAAACTCTGCCAATTCTTTTTACATCTTTTTCTGTGTCTTTATCTACAATACCTTTTTCATTTGGATAATTCGTAGTTAAAATTTTGACCTCATGTCCAAACTCTCTTAAATATTTTGCAACATAATAAGTATATTCTGAAACACCCGAAGGATAAGGATAATATGCATCTGAAGCTATACAAATTTTCATAATATCTTTTTATTCTTTTAATAATTTTATCACAACCTCGCTTGGGACAGAAATTTTTGCCTTTAGGGCAAGTTTTTCTTTACCCTTTTTTTGTTTTTTTAATAACTTCTTTTTTCTTGTGACATCTCCTCCGTAAAGCGAAGCTGTTACATCTTTCCTTTTTGCTTTAACAGTTTCTCTTGCAATAATCTTACCCCCTACTGCTGCCTGAATCGGGACTGAAAAAAGCTGCGAAGGAAAAATCTTCTTTATTTTCTCTACTGTTTCTCTTGCTTCTTTTTCTAATTCTGATTTTTCTACAATTTTTGAAAGAGATGGTTCCTTTTCTTTCAAAACCAATATATCCATCTTTAAAAGTTCTGCTTCCTTCCAGCAAAGAAAATCAAAACTCATAGAAGCAAAGCCCTGAGAAATACTTTTTAACTTATCGTAAAAATTTTCAATTAATTTACGAAAAGGCATTCCACAATTAATTTTTAACTTTTCCTCACCAAAATTTTCACTTGAAATAAAATTTATTTTAAAGGGACGAAATAGCTGTAAAATATCATTAAAATAATCTTTAGGAGTTATAATTTCAAGCTTTACCCAAGGTTCTTCTATCTTTTCTATAAAACTTGGCTCAGGAAAATCTTCCGCAGAAGAAATGTTCTCTTCCTCGCCATTTTTTAAAACAATCCTGAAAGGAACTGTTGGCCTTACAACGACTATATTTAACTTATAGTCTTTTTTTAATCTTTCAAGAATTATTTCAAAATGTAAAATTCCTAAAAAACCGCAACGGAAACCAATGCCAATCATTTTTTTTCTTTCTTCTTCGAAAGAAAAAGATGGATCAGAAAGATGAAGCTCTTCTATGGCTTCTTTGATTTCAGCAAAAGTTGTAGGCTCTTTTGGAAAAATAGAACTAAATATCATTGTCTCGGGTTCTTTATATCCTGCAAGTGGTAAAACTTTCTTCTCTTCTGCCTTTTGTTTTTTTTCTTTTATAAAAATCGTGTCCCCTATCCTGACGTCTTCTGGATTTTTCATTCCAGTTTTTACATATCCTATCATGCCCGTAGAAAGATTTTCTTTTGGAGAAAGATCTGGAACAAAATAGCCAATTTCTTTCACTTCGCCCTCTTTTTTCTTCTGCAGAAGTATAAACTCATCTCTTTTTTTGATCTCTCCCTCAACTACCCTAACAAAAGCAACCACGCCCTGAAAAGAATCATATTTTGAATCAAAAATAAGAGCTCGAGTTCCCTGATTTTCTGGAATTTTTGGAGGTGGAACTTTTTCTATAACAACTTTGAGTAATTCTTCGACATTGGTCCCATCCTTCGCTGATATTTTCAAAATATCTTCCTCCTTTATTTTTAAAAGATTGGCCAATTCTCTTTTATTTTTCTCAACCTGGGAATGAGCAAGGTCTATTTTGTTAATTGCTGGAATAATAGAAAGTCCTTCTTTTTTGGCAAGCTCAAGATTTGCAATAGTTTGAGCTTGAATCCCTTTTGAAGCGTCAACTAACAAAATCGCTCCCTCAACTGCCGCTAAAGCACGAGAAACTTCATAAGAAAAATCAACGTGGCCGGGTGTATCAATTAAATTTAAAATGTATTCCTCTTCTTCAAAAGGATAAACCATTCTACAAGGATGCATTTTAATTGTAATGCCATGTTCTCTTTCAAGGCTCATACGATCAAGATACTGCTCTTCCATTTTGCTTTTTGGAATTGTCTCTGTTAATTCTAAAAACCTATCAGCTAAAGTTGATTTTCCATGGTCAATATGGCTTATAATACAAAAATTGCGAATTAATTTCTGTTCCATAGTTAAAAAGGGGCTTATACCCCTTTTTTATCTTCTTTTTTATCTTTTGTCTTCTTTTCTATCTTATGCTTTTTGAAGTAAATATTTTCCAAGTGGAATCTCCTTTCTCTAACTTTTTGCAACCTTGAAGATAGATAGTTGTCTATTTTTAAAACAACAACCCTCAAACGACTAGTTATTTTTTCTTGGAATTTATGAGCTTTGTGGCTAGTTTTAATCTTACCTTCTGTAACATTTCTTCTAAGCCTAAAAGAAACTCTTTTCTCTTTTGGAACATATTTTACCTCGTAATCTGGAATAAGGGGCAAATTACGAGAAAAAATAAATAGTAGTCCAAAAATTGAAAATCCAAAAATAATTTGACAAATAGCAATGGAGGACATATTTTTTAAAATGGGAAAGATTATACTTCTATCCTTTTAAATTCTTCTATTTTGACATTCTCTCCAACTTTTGAAATAACTTCTTCGGTTAAATCCTTAATAGTTCTTTTAACGTCTTTAATAAATAACTGAGATTCGAGTTCTTTTACATCTTTTGGATCCATGGCAGCAATTTGCATAGCAACTTCATGAACGAAATTCTTAAAAATTTCATTTCGCGCAACAAAATCGCTCTCACAAGAAACCTTAACTAAAGAACCTATTTTTCCGTTTTGATGTAAATAAGCGCCTACAAGTCCCTCTTTGGTCTCTCGCATCTTCTTTTTTTCTAAAATCTCAGCCCCTTTCTTTTTAAGAATTCCCAAGGCCTTTTTAAAATCACCCTTTGCTTCTTCGAGGGCTTTTTTACACTCAGCAACTGAAATATTAGTTTCGTTGCGGAGTTTCTTTACATCTTCAATGGATATTTTCATATGCTTTATTAATTTATTAAACAATATTTATGATAGCACTTTTTCAATCTTTCCCAAAATATACTTTAAAGAAGCAATACCCTCATCATTCGCGGGGATAAAATAATCAACCATTGTGGGATCTCCGTCGGTATCACAAATACCAACAACGTTAATATTTTTCTTTTTTGCTTCTTCTATCGCTATTTTTTCCTTCTTAACGTCTATAACAAATAAAAGGTCTGGCAGTCTGTTTAATTTCCTTAAACCGCCTGCCCTTTTATCGATCTTCTCGATTTGTTGATCGATCCTTAGTCTTTCTTTTTTTGTATATTTCTCAAATTCTCCTTTCTTTCTTTTCTCTTCCATATCTTTCAGAAAGTCAATTCTTTTTTTAATAACTTCAAAGTTTGTTAAGGTCCCGCCAAGCCACCTTTCTATAACATAAGGTATGCCAAGTTTTTCTGCTTTTTCCTTAATTAATTTCCTGGCAGAAACTTTTGTGCCGACAAAAAATATCAGAGCTTTTTCTTTTTTCTTCTCTTTAAGAAAATCTAACGTTTTTTTAAAGCACTTTTGAGCCTCAGAAAGATCTATAATATCAATGTTATTTCTCATTCCGTAAATAAATGGCTCCATTTTAGGATGTTTTTTTGAATGTGAATGTCCAAAATGCAAACCCTTCTCAAACATTGCTTTTGTGCTTTTATCAAAAACAGCTACCTCTTCTTCCTTGGGCACGCTTTTTGTTTCTTTTTTTTCTTTTGCTTTTTTTTCAATCATAAAAATAGACCTCCGTAATTAAAAACAACTTGTTGCAAGTCAAAAATAATATTAGCAAAAGAAGCAAAAAATGTCAAAATATAAAGCTGAATTACGAATAATGAATTACGAATAAAGCAGTTTTCAAAATGTATCGGAATTATAAAGCATAACTCGGAATTCAGAATTCATTATTCAAGATTCTGTTTTCCCTTGATTTCAAACGTATAATATGATATTTTAACTATTGTAAATTTAACTAAAAATGAAAAAAGACATTCATCCAAAATATTATAAAGACTCTGTAACCCGTTGCGCCTGTGGAGCTGTTTTTAATATTCCCGCAACAAAAAAAGAAATGGAAGTTGAAATCTGCTCAAAATGTCATCCTTTCTACACCGGAAAATCAAAAATTGTTGATACCGCAGGACAGGTAGAGAAATTCAAGAAAAGATTAGAAAAAACAAAAGATCTCCAAAAGAAGAAAAGATGATTGATGATAAAAAATTAAAAGAAGAATATAAAGAACTGCAAAGAAAGCTCAGCAATCCTGAGCTTTCTTTAGATAGAAAAGAATATGGTAAAATTTCAAAAAGACTCGCTTTGTTGCAAAATAGCATATCAAAAATAGAAGAATTAGAAAAAAACAAAAAAGCGCTTAAAGAAAACAAAGAAATTCTAGAAAAAGAAGAAGATGAAGAATTAAAAAAATTAGCAAATGAGGAAATAAAAGTTCTTGAAGGAAAAAATAAAAAACTGGAAGAAGAAATAGAAAAAGAAACTAACCCAAAAGAAGAACTAAGTAATGAAGTTTTAATTGAAATAAGGGCTGGGGCCGGTGGCGAAGAAGCTGCTCTTTTCGGAAAAACCCTCTTTGAAATGTATCAAAGATATGCCCAAAAAATGGGATGGAGCTTGAATGTTCTTGCCTGCCATTTAACAGATCTTGGCGGATTTAAAGAAATATCTTTTGATATAAAAGGAAATGAAGTCGAGGGTAACTTAAAATATGAAAGCGGAGTTCATAGGGTTCAGAGGATACCAGAAACAGAAAAGTCAGGGAGAATTCATACCTCAACTGTAAGTGTTATAGTACTTCCAAAACCAAAAGAAAAAGATATTGAAATTAACCCCCAGGACATAAGGGTGGATGTATACCGCGCGTCGGGTCCCGGAGGACAATATGTAAATCGTAGAGAAAGCGCTGTAAGGATTAGTCATATTCCAACAGGAATTATGGCAACTTCGCAAAGTGCAAGAACTCAGGTTGCAAACAGAGAAAACGCAATGTCGGTCTTGCGAATAAGACTATATGACCTTGAAAAAGAAAAAGAAGAAGAAGAAATGGATAAAGAGAAAAAAAGTAAAGTTAAAAGGAGAATGAGGGCTGAAAAAATACGTACGTATAATTTCCCCCAGGATAGAATTACAGACCATAGAATTAAGAAATCCTGGGGACATATTGAAAATATTTTCCAGGGAAATTTAGAAGAATTAATAAAATCTCTAAAAGAAAATTTAGAATAAAAAATCGCCAAGGAAGGCGGTTTTTCATTTGAATAAATTTTATCTTAATGGTATTCCACTCCCCTCTAGTTTTTCTCTCATCTTAGGACAATTTAAATCTAATCCACAAACATCTATTAAAGATTGCCATTGTCGAGTATACTCTAAAACATTTTCGATATATTTAGAGTCCTTATTGTACGCACGAATAGCTCCTCTTTCATTTTTACTATTTCTTGCTCCGGCATTACCAAGATAACTAGCCATCGCAACCATGGCATGGTTAAACATATAAGGATTCGGTACTTTACCAGGAAATGTAGATTTCACACTACTCTGACATTTATATATATCTAATTCCCATGTTGAAGGAATAAATTGAGCAAACCCCATTGCTGCACCATATGAAACTGGTAAAATTTCTGGTTTGCAATAATTAAACTTTCCTGTAGAACCATATGCATTACAAAGACGTTTAGTAATTTCTTCAAAATAATTTTTTTCTGTTGCATTCATGCACTTCTTATAACCACCAGGACAACTACTAAGATAATTACCATAAACACTTTCAGCTCTTAAAGTTCCTAAAAGTAAAGCTGGTCTCACTTTTGTTAGTTTAGATGCAGTATTTACTGTCGTAAATATCCCAGACCAACTTAAATCCCCCGTACTCCAAAAAGTTAAATAACTCTGAATCTTTCCCATTGCTGCTTTCAACTCTTTTATCTCTGATTTTAATTGAGAAAGTAAATACTGCTGTTGATCTCTTTTAATTGCTAAGTTCTGCCTTGATATTTCCTGGACTTGTCTATATTTAAATCGTTCTGCTTTTTTTTTCTCAAGTTTTTCTTTTAATTCCCTAACCCCTCGAACTGAATAACCAAGGCGTTTTTGAATATCCTCAACCTCTGCTATTTTATTACTAAATTCGGCCAAACTTTTATTGCCAAGAAAAATTTCAATGTAAGAATTAGTATCATACTCATAAATCTGACGAAGAGCTACAGATAAAGTACCTTTTTGTTGGTTAAGCGCTTTATTTATTTTAGAAAGCGCCTTATCGATATCATCCAAGCTTGACTCGGCATTTATAATCTCAGCATTAATGTCTTTAATCTCATAATTTAAGTTTGATAAATACAAATCAACATCCTTCTTCTCCTTCTCAATCTCTGATTTTTCTTTAGCGCATGTTGCATAAACCGAATCTAAAATACTACTTCCGCAACTTTTTTTAATCTGAGGAATTAAACTTTCGTCAGGACAGGTATTTTTATATGTTTGACAATTTATTTTCGCAGAAAAAACAGTCCCTTTAAAAGAAAGGGTTAAAATAAATAGGAAAAATAATATTAAAAGCTTTTTATAATGCATATTTCTCGCTATGCACTTTTATGCTCTCTATTATACCAATTCCGATAAATAAAGAAATAATACTGGAGCCACCATAGCTTAAAAACGGCAACGGAACTCCAGTAATTGGCAAAAGGCCAACATTCATTGCAATATTCACAAAAGCGCCAGCGCCGAGTAATATCATAAAACCAGAAACTACAAGTCTTGAAAAATTATCTTTTGATTCTTTCGCTATTTTAAAAAGTCTCCAAAATATTAAAAAATACAATAAAAATATTATAAAAATACCCAAAATTCCAAACATCTCACAGGTCGTGGCAAAGATAAAATCTGTCTCAGCTTCTGGTAAAAAACCAAGTTTTGCCTGTGTATAGGGTTCAGAAAATCCCTTACCAAAAAATCCACCACTTCCAACAGCAATAGTTGATTGATAAATATGATAACCGCTTCCTTCTGGATCAAGATAGGTTCCTTGAGGATTAATATATGGCTCAAGAAAAGTCGAAATTCTTTCTTTTTGCTCCACTGCTAAAATAAAATTCCAAAAAATAAGGGCAGCGATAATTCCAATGGCTAAAATTGCAAAAAGGTGCTTTCGTTTAATACCAGACACAAGCATCATTCCAAACCAAATCATCAAAAGAATTGCAGCCGATCCAAAATCGGGCTGCAAAAATACCAGAGCAGCTGGCAGGAAAGCATAAGCAGCAGATAATACAATATGTTCTTTATGGTACATTTCAATGTGGCGAGAAGAAAAATACTTTGCAAAAAGTAAAATAAAAACTATTTTTATAAATTCTACCGGCTCAAGAGTAAAATTACCAAAAGCATACCAGGCCCTAACGCCTCTTATTTCTTTACCAAAAAAGAAAAGACCAATCAAAAGCAAGATAGATACAGCGTAAAGAAAGAAAGTAAAAAGAGAGCTTTCTTTTACTGCTCTAAAATCCAAAATTGGTAGAAATAAAACAAATAAAATACCAATTATTAAAAAAATTATTTGTTTTGAAAAAAAAGAGAAATCCCCATTAGCAAGGCCAAGGCTATAAAAAATCAAAATTCCTATTAGAGAAAGTACAACTACAAGAATAAGCAGAAACCAATCAAATTTTTTTAATTTTTTTGAATAAATTAACTTAGTCATTTTAAATTAGAAAAATATCAAAAAGAAAACAGTAAAAACTATCAATAAAAATAAAAGCCACCCGAGGAGAATGTTAATTTTTTTTACGACTCTCGTTGCTGGAGTTAGCATTTGTTTATTTTATCATTTCTAAAAATTTTTTCTCGTTTAAAATTTTTATTCCTAATTTTTTTGCTTTTTCAAGTTTTGATCCTGGGTTTTTACCAACTACAATATAGGTTGTATTTTTTGAAACACTATTTGTAACTTTTCCTGAAAATAACTTTACTCTTTCTTTCGCCTTATCCCGAGGCATAGAATCTAAATCTCCCGTAAAGATAAATAATTTTTCTTTCAATTTATCTCCCAATTTCGTTCCTTCTCTAGGTTCTAAAGTAACCCCGACTTTATTAAGATTATTTAAAAATTTGACATTCTCTTCCTTTTTAAACCAATTTTTAATACTCAAAGCAACTTTAGAACCAATTCCATCAATGAATTCTAAATCCTCAAGTGACATTTTCTGAAATAGATTAATGAAGCTATTAATATTTTTAATTTCTCCAGCAAATTCTTCTGCTAAAAGCTCGGCTGTTTCTTCGCCTATATACTTTATACCACAAGCGATTAAAAGACGCGAAATTGTAATTTTTTTTGAATTGGAAATAGCACTAACGATATTACTTGCTGCTTTTTCTGCAAATCTTTCAAGCGGTTCAAGATCACCCTCTTTTAATAAAAAAAGGTCTGGAGAATCAGAAATTAAACCCTCGTCCATTAACTTATCAAGAATTTTGGGGCCCAAACCCTCAATATCAAATGCTTTTTTTGAAACAAAATAATAAAGATGACTTCTTCTTATTGCTCCACATTTTTTATTTTGACAATAATGAGCAACTTCGCCCCGGAGTCTTACAACTTTTGAATTGCAAATCGGGCATTTCTTTGGGAATATAATTTTCTTTGCGTCTTTCGGACGAAGATTTAACAACATCTTAACAACTCTGGGAATTACGTCTCCCGCTTTTTCAAT
>JAQUPA010000004.1 GCA_028716825.1 Candidatus Paceibacterota bacterium | reverse complement strand
ATGGTAAACTTTTTTAAAAAGAACTATTTTTTTAGAAAATGACAAAAGAAGAAGAACTTCAGAGAGAATCTAATTTTATTATGCTTATAAGAAGATTAATTATAGGCGCTTTTATAATTTTGGGCATTGTTTTAATTAAAACAAATTTAGTAAATATTCCTTGGGCGTTTATTGTATGGTTGATTTTTTGGCTTCTAACTACTTTTCCTTTTGAAATCGCCTTAAAGAAAATAAAGGAACAAAAATCAATAGAAAATGCTAACTTTCTTTATTTTGTTCTTGAGTGTCTTTTTTTAACTATAGGTATTCACTATATAGGAGGAATTTCTTGGTGGGGAGGTATTTTTTATTCAATAACAATTATTTTTGCTCATTTTATGCTTCCGCGTAAAAAAGCAACAAATTTAACGTTAATTGCAGTTTTTATTTTCTTTAACGGACTTGTTATGTTGGAATTTTTTAACATAATACCGCATTTTTCTTCATTTGGGACGAAACCTCATAACGATATTTTATATGTAGCATCAACACTTTTTATGACAGACTTTTTTTTAATGTTCCTGGCGGGAGTTTTGGGTGTTTTTTCAAGCGCTTTGAAAAAAAAGAAAAAAGAAATTGAACTAGCTATGGATCAAACAGAAGAAGAAAAAATGGTTCTTGAAGTTAAAGTAAACGCAAGAACTAGGGAAACAAGAGATTTCGCAAATGAATTAGAAAATAAGGTTTCTGAAAGAACGGCAAATCTTGAGAAAAGAATAAAAGAGTTAGAAAAATTTAGCCACCTCACAAAAGGGAGAGAAGAAAAATTAGTAGAATTAGAAAAAGAGGCAGAGAGGATTAAAACTTCTCTTTATTCTACAAAAAGAGTTTAATTTAATTTTAATATGTTAGTTAAGGAGCAAGAAATAAAAGATTTAATTCGTCAAAGTCGTATTGGATCACGATTTAGACTTTTGATTGTGGGAGGGGGCATTATAATCTTCCCCTTAATAGCTAATACTTTAAAGCTTAACTCCGACATTATTTTAAGATTTGTTTTTATTTTTGTTGGTTATTTAATAATAATTGGTATTCTAAATTTCCTTATAAGAAAACAAAAAAAAGAAAAAAGAATATATGAATTAAATTTTTTGCATATTATTTTAGACTTTTCTTTTATCGCGTTTTTAATGCATTATGGAGGCGGGATAAGTTGGATAATTCCTTTTTTATATGTAGGTGCTTTAGCCTTTGCCTATATTGTTCTTCCTCGCACAGAAGCCTTTTTTCTGACATTTTTTTTATTATTAATGGTGAATGGATTAGTAATTCTTGAATATTTTGGGATTTTAAACCACCATTCAATGTTTGCAAGTTTTGATCTTTATAATAATTTTAAATATGTTTTGGCTACTCTTTCTGCTTTTTTTGGACTGATCGTATCTGTGGCCATAACGTTGAATTTTTTTGCTGGGAGCATAAGAGAAAAAAATAATCTTTTAAAAGAGAGAGCAAAAGAGACTCAAGAGATAAAGGATGGATTAGAAATCAGGGTGCGTGCTCGGAAAAAAGAACTTGAGGAACTTACAAAAAAATTAGATTCAGAAGCTGAAAAAAAGGCAAGAGAGTTAAAAGAGAAATTTAAGGAACTTCAAGGAATTAATCAACAAACCATAAAGCGGGAATTAAGGATGTTAGAGTTGAAAAAAGAAATTAAAGAATTAAAAAAAATAAAGACCTAAAATGATAAAACTTACCAAAGAAGAAGTTGATAGGTTGATGAAGCTTAAGGGGAATGTAAAAGGAGCAATATTAAAAGGCCATTTTGAATATATTAAAGATTTAAAAGGGGAAGGAGGGGTTGGAGAAGTCGAGAAAAGGATAAAAGAATTAGGTTATCCGATTAAAGAAAAAGACGTTGACAAAATAAGATGGTATTCAGAGGGTTTAGCGTGTTTAGTGGTGCTTGTCGCAGCCGAGCTGTTTAAGTGGGAGGAGCAGGATGTTTTTAAAATGGCTCATGAAGCTCCTAAATATTCTTTTATAGTCAAATTATTAATGCAGCATTTTGCTAAAATAGAAAAAAGTTTTAAGATGGCGCCAAAATATTGGCGTCAGCATTTTGATTTTTCAGAGATGGAGACAGTTGGTTTCAATGAAAAAGAAAAATATGGAATAATTCGAATAAAAAATTTTCATAAATATCATCCTTTGATTTGTATTTATCATCAAGCATATTTTCAAAAGATAGCCGAAATTATGATTGCAGAAAAGAAAGTGAAGGTAGAACATACAAAATGTCTTTTTAGGGGAGATTCTTATGAAGAATTTAAGATAATATGGGGTTAATTTATGATTAAAAAAGAAGAATTAGAAAAGTTATTAAAATTAAAGGGCAAAATTAAAGGAGTTTTTTTACAAACAGACGCAAAATACATTATTGAAAATGAAGGAGAAGAGGGTCTTTTGAGACTTGAAGAAAAAGTAAAAGAAGTAGGTAATTATTCTTTAGATTATAGGAACGCAAAAGCCATGGAATGGTATGATGCGGGTTTAAGGCCTATTTCTCTTCTTTTAATAAAGGATGTTTTTGGATATAATGATAAACAAATAAGAGAAATGGGTAGAATGGCGGCAAAATTTTCTTTTATTATTAAGCTCTTTGTTAGATTTTTTGCCTCTATTGAAAAGCTGGTCGAACGAATATCTGATTATTATAAAATGCAATACAATATTGGGAAGTTAGAAGTTGTTAATTTTGATAATGAGGGTAAGAAATTATCTTTAGCGTTAAAAAATTTTAAAATTCATCCCCTTGTTTGTTTGTATCTTGAGGGTTATTTTCAAGGAGTAGGAGAACTCGCTTTAAAGGGGGATGTTACTTGTAAAGAAATAAAATGTATTTTCAGAGGTGATTCTTTTAATGAATATTTAGTTCAATGGTAATATGGTAGTAGATAAAAAATTAAGTCCGGAAGAAGAAATAGTAGATGCCTTAGAGCAAGATTTAAGAGAGCTCGAATCTTATATCCAAGATTTTTGGCGTTTTTTGCCTTTGCCAATTTGCTATATTAATCCTGTTCACAATATTTTAGATGTAGATGATTGTCTTGTTAATTTTTCTGGTTATAAATCTACGGAAATAGTTGGAGAAGACATTAAGATTTTATTTAAAGAAAACACCGAGATTGAAGATTTGAAAAAGAAAATATTAAAAGAAGAATCAGCTCCCGTTAAAAGAATAAATTTTTTAACGAAAGATAAAAAAGAAATTCCGGTAAGCATTTCTGCTATGGCAAGAAAAAGCGAAGAAGGTGAGGTGATTGGTTATTTTTTGTCGATTGTTGATCTTACAGAAACTGTAAATTTTCAGGAAAAGCTTCAGGAAGAAGTAGATAAAAAAACAAGAGAGCTTCAAGAAAAAGTAGAAGAACTTGAAGCATTTCATAAAATAGCAGTAGGGAGGGAATTAAAAATGATAGAGCTTAAAGAAGAAATTGCAAAGTTCAAAAAAAATAATTTATAAAAATAATCAGACAATATGAGCAAAGAAAAATGTAAATTTTGCGAAATGGAATTTATAACTAAAAGAGGGTATGTTTGGTATCCAAATGGAACATGGGGTAAAAAAGGAGGGCTCTTTTTGGTTTTTATTGGGAAAGAAGAATTACTTAATATTTTTAAAGAGATAGAAAGGCAATTAGGTCGTCCTATAGATAAATTAATTACTCTTGCTAAAAGAATTGTTACGATAAATGTTGTAGATGAGGAGTTTTTAGGCCGTTTTATGAGATTTTTAGTTCGTTTAAGACTGGTTAATGGTAACATGCTTAAAAATACTTTAAATAAAAAACTTACTTCATCTATAGGGTGGGGTGTTTGCGACGAAGTTAAATTAAATTACAAAGAAAAAAAAGCGTCTTTCAAGTTCAGAAATTACCCATCCATTGCTTTAATAGAAGGAGCAATAGGAGGTATTGTTCAATATATGTTTAGATTAGAATCAGTAAAAATTACTTCTCAGAAAAAAGACGGCACTCTTGAGACTAAAATAGAACCAAAGGATAAAGAATCAGAGCTAGCAAAATATATTCAGAATCCAGCACCCGCCTCGAAATCGGAATTTTTACCAGGTAATATTAATTATAATTTGTGTCCAAACTGCAAAGTACCGAAAGAATTTTCCGATCGTTATAAATGGGACATGTCAGGGGGAAAGATAATCCATAAAAACACAAAGAAAGATTATTTACTTTTTACAAGATATGCAATTGAGGCTATCTTTAATCTTCTTATAAAAGAATTAGGAGATGATATTAAAGATATAATATTAAATGCAGAAAAAAAGTACATAAAAGAAAATCTTATTTTCTCCAGCAATAATAACACTGAAGATTACAGAGAAACATTAAACGTTAAAGAATTCGGACTTAAGGGGTGGGGTAATTTTGTTGCTGTAAAAAAAGAGAACAATAATTTAGTAGTCCACGTAGATAATCCTTTTAATGAAATAATAATAGGCGGCTTAATTCTTGGTTGTTATGAAGCTATAGAGAATAGAGAAGGGAATATTAAATGGAAAAAAGAAAAAGAAAATTCTGTAATATTTAAAGTTTTACCAAAATAAAAAATGAAAAATCCAAGCACAAAAAAAGGCTTTGGGGCCGAAAAAGAAATTTTAAAAAAAGTTCAAGAGATACTTTATCCAAAGATTGGAGAAGTTATTGCTTCTTCGTCAATAAGAGTAAATTGCCAAAGAATGGGAATTAATCCCGATGAGCTTACAGAAGATAAATTAAATATCTTCGCTGACAATATGAAAGTCAGTTTACTTCTATTCTTAGATGAATCAGAGGCAGAAGAAATTTCTCAAAAAATAAAAGAAATACAATAAAAATGCAAGAAGAAATTACAAAAAATAGAAAGCCTTTACTTGAAATTTCAAGTCAGGAATTAGACGCCTTTATAAAAAGAGCCACAGAAAGGCTGGAAATTAAAATCAAGGATCTTGCTAAGGGAAAAGAAGAATTAGAACAAAAGATTTCCAAAAGAACTCAAGAGATAGAAGCAAAAGCTAAGGAGGCTGACGATTCAAGAAGAGCATTAATGAATATTTTGGAAGATGTCGAAGAGACAAGGTTAGAAGCGGTGCGAGAAAGAGATAAAACAATATCTGTTATAAATAGTTTTATTGATGGTCTTATAATAGTTGATAAAAATAATAATTTAGAATTAGTAAATCCCGCTGCGGAAGATTATTTTGATTTAAAAAAGGAAGAGATAAAAGGGAAAAACATTCAGGAATTAAAGAAGAACGTTCCCCTTGCAGGTGCATTAGAATTATTTTTTAAAAATGGTAGCGTTAAAGAAATAGACAGAGGAGAATTCTCGCCTAAAAAAGAAGTTACAATGGAGGTTACAACAATATCTTTGAAAGACGAGGAAGAAAATTTTGGGCACTTGATAGTTTTTCATGATATTTCAAGAGAAAAAATGGTCGAAAGGCTTAAGACAGAATTTGTTTCAGTTGCCGCACATCAACTAAGGACCCCCTTATCTGCTATAAGATGGAGTATATCCTTATTAAAAGAAGAAAATTTATCCAAAGAAGACAGTAAAGAATTGATAGAAAAATGTGCTCAATCAAATGATAGAATGATAAGTCTTGTTAATGATCTTTTGAACGTAAGCCGCATCGAAGAAGGAAGATATGTTTATGAACTTGAATCAAAAGATATATTAGAAATAACTAAAAAAAGCATACAGTCTGCAAGAGAAGAGGCAAAAAAGAAAAAAGTTGAATTTAAGTTTATTCTTCCTAAAGAAAAAGTGCCTCAAGTAAAAGTTGATAATGAAAAAATTAGCCTTGCAATTCAAAATTTAGCAGAAAATGCTACTCATTACACACAAGAAGGGGGTAAAATATTATTCAAGATAGATTATAATAAAAAAAGAAGTGAAATTTTATTTACTATTAAAGATGATGGTGTTGGTATTCCAAAAATCCAACAGAAAAGAATTTTTACTAAGTTTTTTCGAGCAGAGAATGTTATGCGCATGGAGACAGAAGGTTCGGGTCTTGGACTTTTTATCACAAAAAACGTCATTGAATCACACGGGGGAAAGGTTTGGTTTGATTCAGAAGAAGGCAAAGGGACAATTTTTTACTTTACTCTTCCGGTCAACAAAGAAAAGTTTGGTAAATTCTTAGAAGAGTTTTAAAATAATAGAATATTTAAACCATAAATAAAATTATGATTACACAAATCGTAATGATAAGTACAATTTTTTTGCTTTGTTGGTTGGGATATGAATTTTTGGGGAGATCAAAGAAGACTAAATATTTTTCTGCTAAGATATTTGGTTTTGGATTGTTTTTTATCGCTCTTGCAATTTTATTTTATGCTGTAAGAGATATATTAGTCCAATTTAGTCTTTATGGCCTCCAAACAAAATTTTTAATAATAGGAGGGCTAATACACATTGTCGGAGCATATTTAATTTTGTGGTTTGTAAGCAAAGAATTTGGACCAAGATCTTATTTTAAATATCTATTCTATGTTTTATTTGGTTTTGTTATGATAGCATTTGGACTTTTTCTATCAGGAAAAGTTTTTAAGTTAGCAAGTGAAATACAACAAGCCCCATTAGAACCTTTTCATTATTTAGTGGTTAGAAACTATGTTTTTGACCCAAGTGGCATTTTAATTCTTTATGGTCTTATTATTCTTATATCAGTACTAATCTTGGGTGTAATTTTATTTAATTCTTTAAGAGAAAAAGAAAAGATTCTTAAAATAAAGGGGCTACTTTACGGGCTTGGTGCATGGTTTTTAATAGCTCCAATGATTATTTGCGCCCTTGTATCTCCAGTATTCGCCAGAATAGGATATTTATTAGGAGCAATTTTAATATATAAAGCATTTAAAATAAAAATTTAATGACGCTTTTTAATACGGTATTGCCAATTAGTGGGATTATTCATATTTTTGGTTTTTTTGTAATGTTTTTTTTGGCATTTAGATTTTTAAGATATGGAGAATCCAAAGATAACATTATCGGTAAGTTTTTTGGCTATGGTTTTTTCTTTATTGCTTTAAGCAGATTTTTTCTGGGCTTTCCGAGTCTTTTTTTTCTTAAGAACCAAAATGCGTGGATAATTTTTGAGCTAATTGAAAGGTTCTTTTTATTGCTTGGATTAGTCATTTTAGGATATATTATTTATTTTGTTAAATTTCCAAAATATGTTAAAAAAATTACTATTTTTTTCATTTTTATTTCGATTGTTGTTATGGTAGGCTTTATCATTAATCCTCCAACGACATTTGTTAGTGAGAAAGGGGTTTTAATATGGGAAAATCCTCCTTTGGTTGCCTCTATTTTGAATTTTCTTATGATTGTTTCGATATTAATACCTGGTATTATAGTCTTTTTCAAAGAAGCTCGATCAGCTGAAGTTAAAAAAGTAAAAATAAGAGCAATTGGTATGGCTTCTGCAATGGCAATAGTGTTTATCCCTGGTTTTCTTGATTTTTTTATATTACCAGCATTTAAATTAAATCCACTTTATTCGGAATTTACCTATTTTATATTTTATTTGATTTTAGCAATGATTATTATTCTAACTTATTCTGCTACTGATCGAGAATAATACGCGGAGATTATTTCCCGCGAAAGGTTGATGTATTTTTTAAAAGTATTATAATTTATAAAGTCTAAAAATCTTTATTATGGCAAAGAAAATTCTAATAATAGAAGACGAAAAGATACTTTCCGGGCTTCTGGATAAAAAACTCAAAGAAGTAGGTTTTGAAACAGCTCTTGCTTACGATGGTCAGGAAGGGATGGAAAAGATGAAAGCAGAAAAGATAGATTTAATTCTGCTTGATATAATAATGCCAAGGAAGGGAGGATTTGAGGTTTTAGAAGATATGCAGAAAGAGCCAGAATTAAAAAAAATACCAGTGATTATAATTTCAAATTCTGGACAGCCAGTTGAAATTTCAAGAGCGCTAGATCTCGGAGTAAAGGATTATTTAATTAAAACCCAGTTTGACCCTGATGAAGTTATAGAAAAAGTTAAAAAACAATTAAGTAGTTAATAAAAAAAGTCAATAATCTTATGGCAAAGATTTTAATTGTCGAAGATGACAAATTTTTAAGAGATTTACTTTCAAGAAAATTACAAGACGAAAATTTAACGGTTGTTTCAGCGGTGGACGGCGAAGAAGGAGTTAAAAAAGCCGGAGAAGAAATGCCTGATTTAATGTTGCTTGACCTTATATTGCCAGGAATTAACGGGTTTGATGTTTTGAAAAAGATAAAAGAGAATCCAAAAACCAGTGAAGTCCCTGTTATCGTGCTTTCGAATCTCGGGCAGAAGGAAGACGTAGAAAGAGCTTTGTCTCTTGGCGCAAAGGATTATTTGATAAAAGCGAACTTTACGCTTGAAGAAATATTCGACAAAATTAAAAAGTATCTATAAAAACCAGGACATCCGAAATGTTTTTTAATTTTGCAGTTTTTTATAAACTAAATTAGTTATGCCAGAACTGCCGGAAGTTGAAACAACGGTTAGAGAATTGAAAAAAAAGATTATAGGAAAAAAGATTATTGATGTTTGGACTGATACGCCAAAGATAATTAAAAGACCGAGTTTCTCTCTTTTAAAAAAGAATATAAAACAGAGGAAAATAAGAAATATTACAAGAAAAGGAAAGAATATTATAATTGAGCTCGATAAAAATCGAGCTGTTTTAATTCATCAGAAAATGACAGGGCATCTTTTATTCGGAGAATGGAAAAAAGAAAAAGAATCGTGGATCCCATTTAAAAATAAGCACCTTGAAGATCCGATGAATAGGTTTATCCATTTATTTTTTTTTCTTGAAAATGGAGGCATGGTTGCTTTATCTGATTTACGAAAGTTTGCTAAAGTGATTTTTGGTACAAAAGAAGAAATTAATTCCCTTGAGGAACTTAAAAAATTAGGTCCCGATGCTTTAGCAGTTAATTTTAGAGATTTTAATAAAAAAATTAAAAGTAAGAAAGGTAAGATAAAACAGGTTTTAATGAATCAAGAAATTATTTCTGGGATTGGTAATATTTATTCAGATGAGATATTGTTTGACGCAAAAATTAATCCTTTTAAAAATAGTGTAGAATTGGAAGAGGATGAATTAAGGAGAATTTTTAATTCTACAAAAAAAATTTTAAAATTAGGCGTTAAATTAAAAGGCGAGAGTTTTTCAGATTACAGAATACCTAGTGGTAAAAAAGGAAATTTTGATAGCAAGAGAAAAGTTTATAGAAGGGAGGGCGAGAGATGCCCTAAATGTAATGGTAAAATAAAAAGAGAAAAAATAGGTGGTCGTTCGGCGCATTTTTGCCCCACTTGCCAAAAAATTTAATTCATGAATATAAAAAAAATACTTTTTTATCGTTTCTCAAGAAAACAAACACAGATTTTAGGTGGTTTTGGTATTATTTTAGTTTTTATATCTTTTGCCTTTTTTGTTTATTTTAAGCAAGGTAAAGATTTTTCTTCTATTGGAAAAGAAACTAAATTAGTAGTAGAAGAAGTGAGGGAAAAGAACATTAGTCCTTTCTCTGGGATATCCTGTGAAAATAATAAGAAAAGAGCAGTTGGTGTAATCCTTGCTCAATATCCAGAGACAATGCCTTTATCGGGAATTTCTGAAGCAGATATTGTGATAGAGTGGCCTGTAGCAAATGCCGGAGGAGTTACAAGACTTCTTGCTATTTTTCAATGTAAATCTCCAAAGGAGGTAGGATCCATAAGATCTGTTAGGCCTTATATGGCCGATATTGCACTTGGCTTTGATGTAGTGTTAGCGTCGTGGGGAGGATCTAGATCAGCTTTTGAAAGAATAGAAAAGATTGGCCTAGACTGGCTTAATGCAATGGTAAATCCTTCCGGAGCTTTTTTTAGAAAATATGGCAGATATGCTCCTCATAATGGTTTTTCAACAATTCATAAGCTGCGATTAGCAATGAGGGATAAAAAAATGAGGAGGAGAAATAGATTTAGCGGTTATGAGTTTTGGCAAAGAAAAGTTAAGAATCGTAAAACAAAGCAATCTATTAAAATCAATTATAATTACACAGTAGAATATGTTTATGACTATAAAACAGGCAATTATTTAAGGTCTTGGCGAGGACAAAAAGCAATTGATGCAAATACCGGAAAACAAGCTTATGCTAAAAATGTTGTTTTAATGAAAACAAAAATAGGAGTTCTTTCTCCAGGCGTGGCTGATGCAAAAGTTATTGGGAGCGGTAGTGCAAAAATATATAAATCTGGAAAAGTGGTAGACGGCAAATGGCGTAAAAGATCTTCATCGGGCAAACTTTCTTTTTATGACAAGAACGGAAAAGATATTAAATTTATTCCAGGTCCAATATGGATAGAAATTACACATAAATTCTAAGTAAGTCATTATGCATGATCTTATTGTTGTTGGCGGAGGAGCTGTTGGTCTTTTTTTGTCTAAAGAATTTGCCAAAAAAGGTAAATCTGTTTTACTTCTTGAGAGAAAAAAAGAAATTGGACAAAAGCTTTGTTCGGGACTTGTTTCTTCTAATATTTTAAATTATATTCCCAAAGACGACTTTGGATTTTTTCTTGAGAAGGAAATAAACGGAGCAAAATTATGGATAGAAAAATCTCCCTTCTTTTTTAAGGGTAAGGCGTTTCTTTTTGATAGAAATAAATTTGACATTTATTTAAAAGAAGAAGCAGAAAAATATGGTGTTAAAATATTAACAGAGGAAAGCATTTCAAATATTTCTGAGAAAGAAGATTTTGTAGAAATTTCATCTACTACAGGCAGTATTTTTAGGGGGAAAATTCTTGCTGGCTGTGATGGAGCGGTTTCTTTAATAGCTAGGAATGTAAATTTACCACAACAAAAAAAATTATTATTAGGATTAATCGTTTTTTCCGAAAAGAAGAAAGATGTCAAAGAAGATTTTGTTGAGCTTTTCTTTTCAAAAAAATTTTCAGGTTTTTTTGCGTGGAAAATACCAAGAAAAAAATCAGTTGAATGGGGCATAGCTTTAAAAAAAGATAAAAATCCAAGAGAAAAGTTAGAAATATTTTTAAAAGAAAAAAAAATTCCTTATAAAGATATAAAAGCCGCATTAATTCCTTATTTCCCAATTAAAAAAACTATAACAAAAAGAGTATTTCTTTGTGGAGATTCTGCAGGACAAATTAAGCCTTATACAGGAGGAGGATTAGTATATGGATTTTCTTGTGCGAAAATTGCCTCAAATACTATAGACAATTTTGAAAATCCAAATCTTGAGGAATATGAAAAGAAATGGAGAAAATTTTTAATGAAAGAAATAAGAACAGGGGATTTATTTAGAAAATTTTATTCATTGCCAAATTTTGCAAAAAAAATTGGTTTATCTTTAATCAGGACTCGACAAAAACTAGATCAAGATAAACCCACTTCAATTTTTAGGTTTTAAGCTTTTTTCACCAAAAATCTCCTTGCTAAACATACTTAAACCATTAATTGGGGGAGGGTGAGGGAAGAAATGGCTAAACTGAATCCAATATTTTCTATTGTAGGACGTTAGAACTTGTTGCTATTTTTAATCTTTAACATTCTTGCGTTTATGGCCACAATTACTGTGCTTAAAGACATCAAAACCGCTCCAACTGCAGGGGAGATTATTATTCCTGCGCTATATAAAATTCCTGCAGCCAACGGAATAGCGAAAATATTGTATCCTGTTGCCCAAAAAAGATTTTGAACCATTTTTTTATAAGTAGCTCTACCAAAAATTATAAGTGACATAATATCAACAGGATTACTATTTACAAGAATAATATCAGATGTTTCTGCAGCAATATCAGTCCCAGAACCAATTGCAATTCCAATATCAGCTTGAGCTAAAGCCGGAGCATCGTTAACTCCATCTCCTGCCATCGCAACAAATTCTCCCTTTGATTGAAGTTCTTTTATTTTTTCTTGTTTTTCGTGAGGTAAAATCTCAGCAAAATACCCATCAAGTTTTAGCTCATTTGTTACTAAAGAAGCTATCTCTTTGTTGTCTCCTGTAAGCATCCAACATCTTATATTCATTTTCTTCAACTGCTTAATTGCCTCATAAGACTCTTCTCGGATTTTATCAGATAAAGTAATAGAACCTATTAATTTATTATCTGCCAAGACAAATACTACTGTGCCTACCTTGTTTAATTTTAATTCTTTCGGTAATGTTATTTTTTTCTCTTTTAAAAAATTTTGGCTCACAACTTCAATTTTTTTCCCATTTATAATTCCTTCAACGCCCTTACCCTTGTTAGCTTTAAAATTTAAAACTTCTAACGTTTCTACTTTAGATTCTTTTGCTTTTTTTATAATCCCTGTAGCTATTGGATGTTCAGAATTTTTTTCTAAAGAAACTGCGAGTTGAATTATTTTATTTTGGTTGAAGTCTTTATCAAAAGAGTGTACAGAGCTAATACTGAATTCTCCCTTAGTCAGGGTTCCTGTTTTGTCAAAAACAATTGTTGTAATCTTCCTGGAATTTTCAAAAGCAGTTCTGTTTTTAATGAGCAAACCATTTTTTGCAGATAAAGAGGTAGAAACAGCTACAACAAGAGGTATCGCAAGACCAAGAGCATGAGGGCAAGCTATTACCATTACTGTTGCCATTCTTCCTATTGCAAATGTGATACCTTTTCCTAACACCAACCAAGTAATTAAAGTGATAAGTCCTATTGTTAGAGCAAAAAGTGTAAGCCAAAACGCTGCTTTATCTGCCAATCGTTGGGTTTTTGATTTTGATGCCTGGGCTTTTTTCACTAAATCAATAACTTTTGAAAGATAGGAACTCTCTTCTGTGTGTTCAATTCTTACTTCGAGCGACCCATCTCCGTTTATAGAGCCACCAATTACTTTGTCTCCTTTTCTCTTCAAAACAGGCTTTGATTCTCCTGTAAGCATTGATTCGTCAACATAGCTTTCTCCTTTTAAAATAATCCCATCTGAAGGAATTTTCTCACCAGGTTTTATTAATATTTCATCATTTACTGATAAATCTTTTGTTTTAACTTCCAAAATATTACTATTCTTGAGAAGATGTGCTTTGTCTGGCATAAGTTGGGCCAATTTTTCAAGTGCCTTTGAAGCTCCTATAACAGATTTCATTTCTATCCAGTGTCCTAAAAGCATGATGTCAACCAACGTTGCAAGTTCCCAGAAAAAAAATTCACCTTTTAAGCCAAAAATAACAGCAGTGCTATAAAAATAAGCAACAGATATTGCCAAGCCAATTAATGTCATCATTCCTGGAGACCTCTTCTTTAATTCGTCGAAGAGGCCTTTTAAAAATGGCCAGCCACCATAAAAAAATACAAAAGATGATAATAAAAGCAGAACATAATTACTTCCTGTGAATTTAATTTCTAGATTCAATAAGTCTTGAATTATCGGTGAAAGTATTAAAATTGGGAAAGAAATAATTAGTGAAACGAAAAATCTCCGCTTAAAATCTATTAGCATTTTTGATTGATGATTATTATGATGTTGTTGGTGATTCATATAAATATTTTAACATTTAAAAATAAAAACCCAAGAAATAATCTTGGGCTTTTTAAAATCTCCCCCTACTGGACACGTTCAGAACCATTGATTGGAACAAAATCAAGGAAGAAATGACTAATTTCAACATAAAATACTTTTTGAACAAAGAAATCTTAGTGTAATGAAAAAAATTGACAAGTCTCCCCTCATAGCAAGTAATATGATTTTAGACCTTCATTTCCAATGGTATTTTGTTCTCTACTTGCAATAACGGTATACTCGTCAAAAAATTATTCTTGACAAAAATAGAAAAATTTAATACAATATAATATATCAATCAAAAAGACCACCTTCGGGGGGTCTTTTTTTAATTCTTCTTGCCATAATAAGGGAAAAGAGGATTTAGTCCTTCAAGCGTTATTATCTTTTGTTCAAATAGCTTTTTTAATTTTACAGAGGTTCTTTTCTTTTTCGGTGCATAGATTATAACCTTTTTTCTTAATTCTTTAGAAACATATTCATAAACTCTAGCGAAGTCTCCATCTCCAGAAAAAACTATAATCCCTTTGTATCTTTTTCTTACACCAAAGCGGATAATATCCAAAGTTAACTCAGCATCGCAATTTCCTTTAGATTTCTTTGCCCAATAACGCTTTATAAAGTCTTTTTCGCAAAAAGGGCATTTTACTTCTATCCTCTTCATGTCTTTGTAGTCATTCACTTCTTTAATACACACGAAAAAATTACTATATTTTTTCTCTAATAATTGAAAATACTTAAATCTTTCTTTATTTTTTTTCTAACTGCTACATATAAATAAATCCTTAAAACATCCTTTTTTTTCGTAAGCCATTCATACACCTTTTCATAATCTAAGTCTTTATATCCAGCTTCTTGGGCAGAATTTCTGACATTTTCGCCGTCAATAAAAGCAAAAATTTTTCTACTTTTTCTTAGTAATTTTTTCTTTGAATTTTGCATATATTCATGTTGTAAAAATTTTAAATAATTATCCAAATAAATGAAATATATGATAAGATTATATAATTTTAAGAAAGAATTCAATTTATGGAAGAAGAATACGAAGAGGATGATCAATATTTGTCTTGCTATCAAAGATCTGATCCAGAAGCTTATATGTTAAAGATGATTTTGATGTATCACGAAATAAGAGATGATCTTGGTTTTTCCGTAAAAGAGCTATCCTTAAATAGAGATAAGATTGAAGATATTTGTAATGTTTTAAACGTTCTTGAAATAGATAAAATTATTAATATATTACCGAACACCTCGCCTGAGATATTATTCAATGAAAAGGAAAATCTTCCCCTAGATTTCGTGAAAGCAAAAAAAATGGATAGAGATCATAAATTAATTCCCAAATGGTTCTTTTTTGAGATTGAAGTTATTAATCTATCTAAATTAAAAAACAGGTTAGATGTAATCATTGAAGATTTTATAAATGACAGAATATTAATGCCTCAAGGGATTTTTCCTCTCCCCAAAACAAGTATGAGCTATGAAGTTCAAAAGGGGTTATTCCTGCAAAAAATATTAAGAACTTATGATCCTGGTAACAAAATAATTACTTGGTTTAATGACTTTAAAAAAACTAAAATTAGTTTTATTAAAGTTATCCTTGGACTTGAAAAAGAAAATATTATAAGGATTAAAGAACTTCGTAACGATGCGACATTAAATGATTCAGGTGAGTTTAAGCCAGATTGGTTTGAAAAAGATAATGTTTGTGCAGAAATACAAATGTTAAATTATGAATTAGCCAAGGAACTTGCTGGATACTCAAAAACGGGCAGAGACATTGGTCATTCTATGACTTTTGATGAATCAAAAGGAGTATTGTTTATAGGAGACAAAAGAATAAAAACAACTAAGTTTAGCAATCAATATAATATGTTAAAAGTAATTTTTAAGGATGATTATAGCAAGAAGATGGATTGGCAATATTCAGAAATAATGGAAATCATTGATTTTCAACAAGACTGGGAAAGTCTTTATAATGTTGCATACGCATTGAATAATAAAATTGCTAAAGAAACAGGAATAAAAGATTTCTTTATAACTACTAAACAATCAGTCAAAATCAATCCAAAATATCTCTAATCAAATAGTTTAAACTGTTTTGAACCATATAAAAGATAACCTTAACTAAAGGTTATTTTTTTATGGCTGAAGAACCGAAATATCAAAAGGAAGAAAAGTTTTTGAAAAAAGAACTTTCTGGAAGCAACTTAGAATTTGAAGCAAAACAAAATTTGCTCGGGTTTTTTGATTTACTTTTGAAAATAGACAGGAGGAATCATCCAGAAAAATATAAAAGAAACAATAAACATGATGGATAGTATTAACTGGCAACTTAATAAGGATCAATTTAAGTTATTGAGAGTCAATAAGTTTGATGGTGTTAAAACACAAAAGATTATAGGTTTTAGTGGTAGAACTATTTTCTGTAAAAGATACGCAGACCAATTAAAGAAAAAAGGAATTTATTTCCCTATGCTTGATATAACAACAGCTAGGAGAGGTTTGAAAGAATGTCCCGAAATATTAAATATACAGATTTCTTTGGGTAAGGCCTTGTATGGGAGTAATGCTTTTGAGACAAATGAAGAAAATATTAATCAAATTTATCAAAGAACGGTTCATTTACTAAAAATAGCTGAAATTGAAACCTCAATAAATGAATTAAGACAAGCAATAGTAAGAAAAGCTGATTTTTCAAAAATGATAACTCTTCCTACTTATCTAGGAAGAGCGAATGAAGTTATTTTAAAACTTTTAGGCTTTAACTATAAACCTTGTTCTGAGTTTAATTTTTTTAATTATCAAGAAGGACTTGGAAATCTTATTAGGTTTGGCAATACTACACAAAAATACACTATTTACGATAAGGTAGGAGAAATATTTTCAAAGGGCTATACTAAGATAGAAAAAGCAATAATAAAATCAGTGCGGTTAGGAGAAATGGAAAGAAACGCCTTAAAGTTTGAATTATCTTATAACCGAAAAGATAGCTTTGAAAAAGCAATGAGAGCTCGTTTTGAGGGCAATAAGAAAAAAGATTTTTGCCTAGAAGATATTTTCAAGTTAGAATTATCAAAAGATATACTTTTAAAAGCTTTTGATTCTGTTTTTGAAGGAATTGCAGTAGGTTTAATAAGTTTATCAGAAATGGAAGAAAACAAATTATGGGCTTATTTAGAAAACTCAGGATTGAGCCAAAAGAGGCAACAAGACCTATTCTACTGGGTGCGAATGGCTACTAAAAATGGAATAGCTGGAACTTGGGCAGAATTAAAAAGGAAATATAAAGGAGGTAGCATTGTAAGAAAAAAGAAAGAGATTGCTTTAATACTGCAAGAGCTAGGCACAATAAGCGGAAATACGCCTAATTTAATTGATTTTCTGCGAGCTGAACATGATAAATTTAAGATTATTAAGCCAAAAAGCCTTGTAAACTATTGTAAAGTATCATATAATTAAGTAATACTATAGAATAGATACTATTTATGAAAAGCAAAAAGCAAATAGACTTTTATACAGCAGAAGAATTAGCAGATAAACTGAGGGTAATACTATAGAATAGATACTATTTATGAAAAGCAAAAAGCAAATAGACTTTTATACAGCAGAAGAATTAGCAGATAAACTGAGGGTTAATATAATGACAATTTACCGCTATATTAAAGCAGGTAAGCTAAAGGCCTATAAAATAGGCAAAGAATTTAGAATTGATAAAAAAGAATTCAATAAGTTTTTAAATAAAGTAAAAACAAAATAATATGCAAAATTTATACGAAGATTTAGCTAAAATATTAGAAAAAGATGAGCGAGTTTTTACCGATGGCAAGATGCTGAAAAATAAAGTTTCTGAACTGGCTTTTAAGCTGGATAGAGATTTGCTGGATTTGCTTTTGAAAGATAAGCAGATGAAAGACCATTTCTTTATTGAAACCAATAAGGCTTTAGTTTTTGACCAAGATAAATTTATTAAATTCATAAATAATAAAGAATTTTTACCGGATTCGTTTACTACTTTTAAAAATCAAATAGGCTTAACCGAAAACAATGAATATATAAAAGATAATGGAAAAGTTGTTTTAGCTTGGGCTTATAAAGATTGCGTTTTAGAGGGTGGGCAAGACAAAGAAGATGTAAAAAGAGATGAGATTTTTTACAATGAAATTCTTGCTCCAGATGAAATTGACCGGTTATTTGAACCGAAAGTTTTAACTAAATTTAAAAAAATTGATAAGTCTGGCGAGCATAAGGTTGATTCAATAACGGAACAGGATAATTTGATTATAAAAGGCAATAACTTGTTGGCTTTGCATTCCCTAAAAAAGAAATATGCCGGAAAGATAAAACTTATATATATTGATCCACCATATTACTTTCACGAGAATAAAAAAGAGGATAGCTTTAATTATAATACAAATTTTAAACTGTCCTCTTGGTGCGTTTTTATAAAGAACAGACTAGAAGTTGCTAAAGATCTTTTGTCTAAAGATGGAGCTATTTTCATTCAGATAGATGACGACGGCTTAGCTTATCTAAAGGTAATACTCGATGAATTATTTGGAATAGAAAATTGCATAACTACTATCGCTGTTAAAGTAACTTCGGAAAGCGGTGTGAAAGTTACTGCGAACAAACCAGTTCGAGTTAAAGAAACTATATTATGTTATTCTAAATCACCTGATTGGAAATATAATAGACAGTTCGTTATCGACGGAAATTATGACTCTAACTATAGTTATTTTGTAGATAATCCAGATGATAATCCAAACACATGGAAAATTTTCAATATTAAAGAGAAATTTTTTGAGATTAAAAAAGATAAAGAAATTTCTGAAGAAAAATTGTATAGTTTTCAAATTAAATATAAAAATAATATCTTCTCAGTCAGAGATATTTCAAAGTTACTAAAGGAAAAATATTTTAGTAAAAATAAAAATAAATTTATTGTCCTTAAAAAAGCAAAAAAATCTAAAATATTATGGAAAAATGGAGAGGTTGTATTTTTTTCAAACAAAGTAAAAGTGATTAACAACGAAGAAGTTTCTGTAAAATACTTAAGTGATATTTGGACTGATATAAATTGGGACGGCATAGCTAAAGAGGGGGGTGTAACATTAAAAAAAGGAAAAAAACCAGAAAGATTATTGGAACGAATCATTAATATGTCAACGAATGATAATAATGATATTGTGATGGATTTTTTTGCAGGAACCGGAACAACTTGTGCTGTTGCTCATAAAATGGGAAGACAATATATTGGCATTGAACAACTAGAATATGGAAAAAACAGTGCAAGGGCGAGATTAAAAAATGTTATTAATGGTGATCAAAGCGGTATTTCAAAATCATTCGGGTGGAACGGAGATGGTGCTTTTAAATACTTTGAAATAAAAAAATGGAATGAAGAATATATGCAAAATATACAAGAAGCCAAGACTCCCAAAGAACTGGCTAATATTTATAAAAAAATGCAGAAAGAAGCGTTTTTTAGATACGAGATTGATTTAAGTAAATTTGATGAAAAAGACTTTTCAAAATTAGAACTTAAAGACCAAAAGCAGGTTTTAATGGAATGTTTAGATAAAAATCATTTGTATGTAAATTACAGCGAGATAGACGATGCTACTTATAAAGTTTCAATTGAAGATAAAAAGATAAACAAGCAATTCTATGGAAAATAATATTAAACTTGTTGACGAGCTTAATATTTTATCTAAACAAGGAATTCTTTTAAAAGACATCCCGGATTTCGTTGTAAATAATTTGAATCCAAAATATCCAATAAGAGAATATCAAAAAGAGGCTTTTACAAGATTAGAACATTATCTAAGCAGTTATCAAGGCAAGAAAATGCCGGTGCATTTGCTTTTTAATATGGCAACTGGGAGCGGGAAGACTCTTTTAATGGCAACTGATATTCTTTATCTATATTCTTTAGGATATAGAAACTTTATATTTTTTGTTAATAGCACAAATATTATTAAAAAAACGCAGAGCAACTTTTTAGATAAAATAGCCAGTAAACATCTTTTTACTGATAAAATTGTTTTTGACGATAGAGAAATTGAAGTTAAGGAAGTTGATAATTTTGAAGCCGTAAATTCAAACAACATAAATATCCTTTTTACAACAATACAGGGCTTGCATATCAAACTTAACACACCGCAGGAAAACACAATAACCCATGAAGATTTTAAGGATTTGAAAATTGTTTTCCTATCTGATGAAGCCCATCATATAAACGCTTTAACTAAATCAAAACTTAATAAGGAAGAACTTGAAGAAAAGCAAAGTTGGGAGCAGACAGTTGATAAGGTTTTTAACGCAAACAAAAACAACATAATGTTAGAATATACGGCAACTGTTGAGCTGAATCATCCGGCAGTTGCAAGGAAATATGCAGATAAAATTATTTATCAATATAACTTAGCCAATTTTAGGGAAGACGGATTTTCAAAAGATGTTAAATTACTGCAGTCAGATTGGGAAGCTAAAGATAGGGCATTACAAGCCGTTATATTAAGCCAATACAGGCGTAAAATAGCCGATAAGCACAAGATACAACTAAAACCTGTAATTCTATTCAAATCAAAGCAAATAAAGGATTCTGAAGCGTTTGAACAGGCTTTCTACTCAATGATTGGGAGCTTAACGGTTGCAGACATAAAAAAACTTGAAGCAAATAGCAAGGATGTAATAAAAAAGGCGTTTGATTATTTTAATGTCAATAAAATTACTACTGCCAATTTAGTAAAGGAAATTAAAGCCGATTTTGCTAAAGAAAAATGCTTGATAATAAACAGTAAGGCAGATAGCGAAGAAAAACAGATTAAGGTCAATACCTTAGAAGATTATAATAACGAGATAAGAGTAATTTTTACTACCAATATGCTCAATGAAGGCTGGGATGTTTTAAATTTATTTGATATTGTCAGACTTTACGAAACAAGGGATGCAAAAAATAATATATCCGGAAGCACAACAATATCAGAAGCACAGCTTATAGGTAGAGGTGCAAGATATTATCCTTTTATAACAGAAGCAAGGCAGATAAAAGATAAAAGAAAATTTGATGAAGACATTGATAATGAGGTAAGAGTTTTAGAAGAATTACACTACCATAGTTTAACAGATTCAAGATATATAGCTGAATTGACCAATGAATTAAGAAATACAGGAATAATTGCAAGCAATAAAAAAGAGATGACAGTTTCAATTAAGGACAGCATTAAAAAAACTCCCTTTTGGAGCAAAGGGCTTATATTTTTAAACGAATGGAAACCAAAAGATAATTCAGGAGTAAAAAATCTTGATGATGTAATTAAAGATACTTTGTTTAAATATAGAATAATGGCTGGCGAGTCTTTTGAGTCCGGAATTTTTGATGATAAACAGCAGACAGCTAAAGACAATTTTAAAAAGAAAAATATAAAGCTAAACACTATTGAACCGCATATTTTAAGAAAGGCAATAGATAAAGTAGGCTTTTATCAATTTAATAATTTATCAAGCTATTTTCCCAAGCTTAAATCAATTACTGAATTTATAACCGCAGATAATTATTTAGGACTTGTTGAAATTGAATTATATGCAAAAAATGGAAAGTTAGACAATTTGAACAACAAAGATAAATTTGATATTGCCTTAGACGTATTAAAAGAACTTTCACAGAAAATTTTATCAAGCAATAAAGAATTTTACGGAACTAAAGAATTTACCGGACACGCTATAAAAGTAATAGCAAAAACAAAGACGTTGGAAATTTTACTTGGCGAGCAAGACCAAGAACGAGGTATTGCTATGAGCCAAACACTTAATAATGATTTAAACTTAGATTTAAGCATACAGGACTGGTATATGTATGATGAAAATTACGGAACGTCAGAAGAAAAATATCTTATAAAATTCATTCATCAAGCCATAGACGAATTGAAAAAGAAATACGAGGACGTTTATTTATTAAGAAATGAAAACCTATTTAAGATTTACCGATTTAGCGATGGCAGTGCAATAGAGCCGGATTTTGTATTATTCCTTAAATCAAAAGGCAGTAAAAAAAATCTATCTTATCAGTTATTTATTGAGCCAAAAGGAAGCCATTTATTGAATACAGATAAGTGGAAAGAAGACTTTTTAAAAGAAGTGGAATCTGAATTTAGAATTGAAACCCTGTTTGAAAAGGGCAAATTTAAACTTATTGGTTTACCATTCTATAATGAAAATCAAACAAAACAAGAATTTAATAAAATATTTAGGGAGAAATTACAATTATGAAAGCCATAATTTTAGCTAGAGTTTCAACCGAAGAACAAAAAGAGGCCGGGAATTCATTGCCAGCCCAAACTGAAAGGCTCGAAAGATATTGCAATCAAAAAAATTTTGAGATAGCAGAAGTATTTAGTTTTGATGAAAGTGCTTATAAGGCGAAAAGAGATGATTTTGACAGAGCATTAGAATATTTAGAATCTACTAGGGAAAAAATTGTCGTCTGCTTCGATAAAGTAGACAGGTTTTCTCGTAATGTTTTTGACAAAAGAGTAGCTTATTTATATGAATTGGCGATGAAAGATGAAATAGAGCTTCATTTTGCTTCAGATAGCCTTATTATTACTCCTAATATATCAGCAACAGAGAAATTTCATTTTGGAATGAATTTAGGATTGGCAAAATATTATTCTGATGCAATAAGTGATAACGTAAAAAGAGCTTATGAGACTAAAATTAAAAAGGGCGAATGGATAGGTAAAGCTCCTATTGGATATATCAATGTAATAGAAACCAAAGAAATTATGCCTGATTCGACTAAAAGCCATTTAATTATTAAAATGTTTGAAATGTATGCTTCTGGTAGTTATTCATTGCTTAAAATAAAAGACAAGATGGAAGAATTAGGATTAAAAAGCAATAATGTAACTCCTAAGTATTTAACAAAAAGCGTTATACATCATATTCTTCAAAACCCATTTTATTACGGCATGATGAGGGTTAAAAACGAATTATACCCTCATAAATATCAACCGTTAATCAAGAAAGATTTATTTGATAAATGCCAAGAGATAATGGCTGGATATCATAAGAAGCCATTTAAATACGCTTCAAAGCCATTTATTTTCAGGGGTCTTATAAAATGTAAAAAATGCGGTTGCACAATAACGCCAGAGACAACAAAGGGTCATGTTTACTACAGTTGCACCAATTATAAAAGAGTCCACAAAAAAAGAGTTTATATCAGAGAAGAAGATTTACTGAAACAAGTTTATGAAATTTTAGAAGGAATAAGAGTTCCCAATAAAAAGATCCAAGAAATAACAGAAGATTTGAAAAAACTGAATGAAAATAAAAACGCTTTTCATAAAAAACAATTAAGAAGATTAAGAAATAATTACGACCAACTTGATCAAAGAATAAGCAGAATGTTTGATATGAGGATTGATGATCCGAGTATTACTAAGGATATGTTTGATAAAAAGCTAAAGGAATATAAAGAAAAACAATCAGAAATAGAAGAAGAAATGCAAAGATATACAAATGCCGACGAAAACTTCTATTTAACAGCAAATATGGTGCTAAAATTGGCTAAAAGATCCAAAGAAATCTTTGAAAGTTCTGAAGTGGTAGAAAAAAGCCAGCTTCTCAATTTTCTACTTCAGAACCTTAAATTAGAAGGTAAAAAGCTTTTATTTAACTTAAAAACACCGTTTGATACGATGCTTCAAGCGAACAAGTGTTCTAACTGGCTCCGGAGGCAGGACTCGAACCTGCAACCGTATCCTTAACAGGGATCCGCTCTACCATTGAGCTACTCCGGAATGGTAATAATAGCTTATATTAAATACTGGAAAAATCAAGACAATTTATTGCTATGATTTTTTAATATTCCTGTAATTTTCCTGATTTTTCGTGCTCTTTTATCTTTTCAAGAGCCCTTTGTTGAATTTGCCTTACTCTTTCTCTCGTAACATTAAATTTCTTTCCAACTTCTTCTAATGTATGAGGAATTTCGTCATGAAGCCCAAACCTCATATTTAATATTTCTCTTTCTCTCGGGGTTAAGTCTTCTAAAATATCTTTAATTTGTTCTTTTAATATTGAAAGGCTTGCGGAGCCAGAAGGCGTGATTGTTTTTTTATCCTCAATGAATTCTTCGAGCTTACTTTCTTTCTCATCAGTTCCTATTGGCTGTTCCAGAGAAATTGTTCCTTGCGATACTTGTTCAAGATTTTTTATTTTTTCAACATCTTCTTTCATTTCAGTTGCGATTTCTTCTGGCAGCGGCTCTCTGCCAAGTTCCTGCAGGAGTCGTCTTTTTGTTCTATTGTATTTGGACAGACTTTCTACTATGTGGACTGGCAAGCGGACTGTTCTTGCCTGGTCAGCAATCGCTCTTGTAATTGATTGTCTTATCCACCAGGTAGCATAAGTTGAAAATCTAAAGCCTTTTCGCCAGTCATATTTTTCAACGGCCTTAAAAAGTCCAAAATTTCCTTCTTGTATCAGATCTAACAGAGTAAGATGTGGAGTTCTTCCAAGGTATTTTTTTGCGATAGACACAACCAATCTTAAATTTGAATGAATGAGTTTTTTCTTTGCGGCTTTTTCTCCTTTTGCTAGTCTTTGGGCGAGATCTTTTTCTTCTTTAAAGATGAGTAGGGGATATTTTCCAATTTCTTTAAGATAATTTTGTATAGCGTCCACCTCGCTTAAATGTTCCGGCGACATTTCTTCTGCCAGTAACTTTGGTTCTTTTAAAAGTTCTGGTGCTTCTTTTACTTTAACTCCCTTATTTTCAAGAAACTGATATATTTCTTCAAGCCCAAGTATGTCTTCTTCGGCTTGAGGGAAAAACTTCAAAACCTCCTGATATGTAATAAAACCCCTTGGTTTTCCCCTGTCAAGTAGTTCTTTTTTTGCCTTTTCTTTTATCGCAATTCTTTTTTTGCTTGTATGGATAAGTATTTCTCTTTTTCTGGTTTTTCTTTTTTTAATTATTTTTTTCTTCCCCGATGTTTTTCTTTTTGTTTTTTTTGCTACGATTTTTCTTTTCGTTTTCTTTTTCAGTTTTGTTGTTTTCTTCTTTGATTTTTTATTTATGTTTCGAGATTTTCTTTTTACAGTTTTTTTTCCATTCATTTTTTTACGAGAAACAGGCTTCCTTCTTTTTTTAGGAGACTTCATCATCCTTTTCTTTGCCGTTTTTCTTTTTTTTATTGTCCTTTTTTTATTGTCTTTCTTTTTCATATACTTTGTATTTCTTTAATTTGATTTAATAATTTTATAACTTTCTTTTTATCTTTTTTCTCTTCGGCATCTTTAAGCTTTTCTGTAATTTTCCTAATTTCCCTTTCTTTTTTTATTGTCTTAAGAGAATTTATACAAAATTTAGCTTCTTTCTCAAGGTCTATTTCGCCTTTTTCTTCTTTTTCAACTTCGAACTGTAGTTCTAGTTCATTCAAAAATGATTTTAATTCCTTGGGTACCTTTTTTTCTTCCAAAATACAATTAAATATTTTTTGTCCCTCGTCAAAAGAGAATTTACAGGGAAATTTTTCTTTCTCACATTTAAATCCCTTCAGAATCAACATTAAAAATCTTTCTTCTATTTTTCTTTGCCTTGTTCTAAGGTTTTTTTCTTCTTTTTCGGGCAATACTTCTTCCGAGAGAGTATATTCTTGGAAATTAGATGTTTCTTTATGTTCTTTTCTTATTTTTCTTAATTCTTCCCAAAGCGCTTCTTCTTTTAATTTTAATTCTTTTGCAAGTCGCGAGATACATTCAGATTCCTCAATTTTATTTTGAATTCTAGCAAAGAAGGGTAGAAGAAGCTGGGAAATTTGTTTTTTCCCCTCAAGAGTGTTTTTATCAAATTGTGAAAAAGCTTTTTCAAAATAAAATTCAATTATCGGCTTTGCTTTTTCTGTTAATTTTTTCCACTCTTCTGGGTTTTCTTTTATAACGTCAGCGGGATCTTTTTCTTTTGGTAATGGAACTATTTTAATGTCAAATTCAAGAAGCTGCGCAATATCAATTCCTCTTTTTGTAGCACTTTCTCCCGCAATGTCCATATCAAAACCAAAAGTTAAATTTTTTGTATATCTTGAAAGAATTTTCAGTTGATAGGGAGTAAGGCTGGTCCCGGAGGAGGAAACGATATTTGTTACCCCAGCTTTATTGCTTAAAATAACATCTGTGTATCCTTCAACTAAAATTGCTTTTTCTTTCTTTCTAATGTCTACTTTTGCTTTATTTAGGCCATAAAGAATTCTACTTTTGTCATAAACTATGGTATTTGGTGTATTTATATATTTTGCGGGATCTGTTTCTTCTTCTTTTTCAAATATTCTTCCGCCAAATCCCACAGGATTGCTTTGTAAATCAAAAATTGGAAACATTATTCTTCCACGGAATCTGTCGTAGGGAGTTTTATTTTCTTTTTCTGGATCTATAGCAAGTCCAGCTTTAATTACTTGTTCTCTTTTAAATCCTTTTCCTACTAAGAAATCAGAAAGTCCTTGCCATGTATTGGGGGAGTATCCAATCCTCCATTCCTTTATAGTTTTATCATCCATTCCCCTTTTTTTAAGATATTCTTTTACTCTTTTTCCTTTATTACTTTCTATTTGTTTTTCAAAGAATTTTGTCGCAAGTTCACAAATATCATATATTTTTTGTCTTTCAGTTCTTTCTTTTATAGGTTCTCGTCTAAGTTCAACGCCAGCTTTTCTTGCCAAAATTGGAAGGGCATCTTTAAACTCAAGTCCCTCAATCTGCATTACAAATTTGAATACATCTCCGCTTGCTCCACATCCAAAGCATTTAAAAATTTGTTTTGAAGGAGAAACAAAAAAGGACGGTTTTTTTTCAGAATGAAAAGGACAGTTGGCTCTGAAATTTGCCCCTGTTTTTTTGAGCTGCAAATATTCTGAGAGAACTTGTACTATGTCTAGTTTTTCTCTTATTTCGTCAATTTGTGATGGCATACTAAAGAAGAGTTCCCGCTCCCGTTATCAATTTAAAAAGTGGTTCGATAATTAATGGACCTCCGATATACAAAAGGAAAAATACTGCACCAATGATTGATATAAACTGAATTGAAGGATTAGCCTCCATTTTCCTTTTAAAAGCAGGAAAAAAAGTGCCTACAATATGTGATCCGTCAAAAGGAGGTAAAGGAAAGAGGTTGAATACCGCTAATAGGAGATTAATCCAAACAACATATGCAAAAAACGTGCTTATATTTTGGAAAAATGCAATATTTTGGGGCAAGAATCTTATTGGGATTCCAAAAATTAAGGCAAGAATGAGATTTGCAATAACTCCAGCAGCTCCAACTTTTAAATCACCGTATTTTTTATCGCGAAAATTGTATGGATTGACTGGTACGGGTTTTGCCCATCCAAAAACAAATCCTCCGCCAGTTCCAATACTCATTAAGATTAAAAAAAGAGGCACAATAAATGATCCTATAGGATCAAGATGAGGAATAGGGTTTAAAGTAAGTCTTCCTGCTAGTCGTGGAGTAGGATCGCCCAAGGAGTCTGCTGTAAGGCCATGGGCTACTTCGTGTACTATGACCGAAAACAAAAAAATTATTATAATAAAAATTAAACTTAAAACTTCCATATATATAAAGTATGGATTATTTTCGTTGAAACTCTCTGTGTTTTATTGTATATCTTTAGTATAATATTTCAAGAAGAAAATTTTGGAAGGGTACCAGAGTGGCCTAATGGAACGGCTTGGAAAGCCGTGACGCCTTGTGCGTCCCGTGGGTTCGAATCCCACCCCTTCCGCAATCCTTCGCTAAAGCTTCGGAGTTGCTCTGGAGCAATCATGCGAAAGACTACGGAATTGCATGCACTACACATATATATTATTAAGCTCAAAATCTCATATTTTCTACTTTGGGTCTACTAATAATTTAAAGAATAGACTAAAATTACATAATTCTGGCAAGGTGCCGTCGACTAAACCATATTTACCTTGGAAATTAGTATGGTATTGCGCCTTTGAAGGAGAGAAACAAGCGAGAGATTTTGAGCTTTATTTAAAAACGGGTTCGGGTAAAGCGTTTGCTTATAAAAGATTAGTTTCAGTAGCTTTAGCGAAGGATTTTG
The DNA here is from genome assembly GCA_028716825.1 of Candidatus Paceibacterota bacterium. NCBI lineage: Bacteria > Bacillati > Minisyncoccota > Minisyncoccota bacterium. Next base: position 11,585 of record JAQUPA010000004.1, on the reverse strand, counting down.
AAAATGGGAGAAAAGGTCATCCGAAACTTTAGTGCAGGAGACCCACCCCTTCCGCCAATTTACAATTTCAGAATTTTCGGAAGTTTTACGCACCTGCGGTGCGGTCGCCTCACCTGCGGGCGAGGCTGAAAGGGTTGATTTTGCAACGATTTGCCACGCTCCGTTCCGGCAAACCAAAACAGAAAATTTTTCATTGAATTTTTTATTTTTTTCTGCCCCCATTTTTTTCTTTTAATAGGAGATGAAAAATTTTCTGTTTTGGTTTCCTCTTAATTAGAGGAAAGCGGAAACGCTCTATTCTTAATCGCAAAAGGGCAAAAATTCCTTCCCCCAGACCCCCTTCCTTTTTGCCCTTTTGCTTTTCGGGCTTCGCCCGATTTTTTTGCAGACGGGCTATTATTAAATTTAATAGTCGCCCTTGCCCCACCGCACCCGTGCGCGGGCGACAACAAGGAACTCCCTTGAATTTTGTGAACATTTGTGGACAAAAGAAATTAAATTGTGTATTATAATGTTAGTGAGAGTCACCGGCTTTTAGGTTAGTCATTATATTTTAATACTAATACTATCATACCACAATGTCAAACGAAAAATCAACAATAGCAAAAAACATTAAAAAGTTACGGAAGCAACGGGGTTTGTCGCAGGACAAATTGTCCAAACTTGCCGATATTTCGCACAATACAGTTATTAAAATTGAGTCCGGAGCGATACAAAGTCCGACAATGGATACGGCAAGCAAAATCGCCAAGGCGTTGGGTGTTACTTTGGACGATTTAATGAAATAATAAATTATAAAGGTTACATATTTATTCGTTAATCAATTAATTAAATCTAATAAATAATATGAAATTTTATCTGTCATCTTATAAAATCGGTAATGAAACCGACAAATTAAAAGCCATGATTTCGACAAACAACAAAAGAACCGCATATATTTCCAATGCGCTTGATTTTTCAAACGATTTGGAAAGGAGAAAACAAAGCGAACAAGCTGATATTGGGCAATTGAATGGGGTTGGATTAAGCGATATAGAAAAAATAGATTTGAGAGATTATTTTGGCAAGAAGGCCGAGTTGGAGAAAAAAATCTCTGAATTCGGCGTAATTTGGGTTCGCGGGGGGAATTGTTTTGTTTTAAGGCAAGCCATGAAAGTAAGCGGGTTTGACGAAATTTTGAAAGGTTTACTAAAAAAAGAAGGCGTTCTTTATGGTGGATATAGCGCAGGAATCTGTGTGTTAGCTCCAACACTGAAGGGCATGGAATTGGTGGATGATCCAAACGTTAAGCCATATGAAAATCAAAAAGAAACTATTTGGGAAGGAGTTGGCATTTTGGATTATACGATAGTGCCGCACTATAAATCTAACCATCCCGAATCGGCAAAAGTAGACGAAACCGTTGAATATATGGGAAAAAATAAAATCCCATTTAAGTCCCTGCGGGACGGCGAAGTAATAATTATTGAATAAATGCTGTACAAAATAGACAAAAATGGTTTTGTTGTGAATGAAGCTAATCCTAAAAAGGTTCAGCCATATTACAAAAAAATTTTGGTGGAAATAAACAAATTATATAATGAGAAATTGGGCGGCAATTTGATAAGCATTTATATTAGGGGAAGCGTCAGCGTGGGCAAAGCAAAGCCTGGAATTTCCGACATTGACAGCATCGCCGTAACAAAAAAAGAACTACCCAGAGAGGAACTTTTGTGGATTATCAAGGCGTCAAAAAGATTGGAAAAAAAGTATCCGAAAGCAGGTTTTTTTGACCTCACGGTCGTATCTTTAGAAGAGCTGAAAAAATCGAAGAATTATAAAAACCTTAGAGTATATCTTAAAACCCAGTCGTTTCTTTTGGACGGAGAAAATATTTTATCCCAATTGCCGGATGTTACTCCGGGCAAAGAATTAGCTATGCAACTTTACGGAGATTTGCCGGCAGAATTGGAAATTTTGAAAAATATATTTGCCGGGAAAATAAGAGATAGGGAATATCTTTTTCAAAAAAGACCGACTGAATTTTGGTGCATCTGGACGACAAGAGTTTTACTAAGAGCGGGGTTGGGCGTCGTAATGACAAAGAGACCCGTTTATTCCCAAGATTTAAAAACATGTTATGCTGTTTTTACAAAAGAATATCCCCAATATAAAAAAGAGATGAAGCAGTTGTTTGTATGGTCAATCAAACCAATCAGTAACAAAAAAAAGGTGTTTGCTTTTTTAAATAATTTTACCCCGAAATTTTTAGAATTGTGGCAACAAAATATTAAAAACAATTAATAAAAACTTATGAAAAAATCATTAATCGCAATTATTACAATTATTTTGTTGGTCTTAGTCGGTTTCGCGGCCTACTTGGGGTATCAACTAATTAAAAAGAGTGAACAATCGCAAAAAATGGAAAAGGTAAGAGTTCAGGCCGGTTGGCTGCTAAATGGAGAATTTGCAAACGTTTGTTCAGCTATCGTTAATGGTTTTTATAAAGAGCAAAATTTGGATGTGGAACTTGTGCCCGGCGGTCCTGTAGGAGCATCTTTTGTAATAGCAACAAACGCTGTTGCGCAGGATAATTCTTTAACGCTGGGAATCGACGGAGATACGGTGCCGTTGCTAAGAGGAGTAACTAAGCAAAACGAAAGTGAAAAATTAAGGGTAAAAGCATTCGCTGCTTTTTGGAATCAAAATCCATATGGTTTTATAGTTAGGTCTGATTCTGGTTTGAACAGTATAAAAGATTTTACTAAAAGGAAACCTGACGGAAGTAAATATAAAATAGGAGTAACAGCTGATTCAGTTGCTCAATATGCTATAGCTAGTTATCTGAATGTGCCGGTTTCTGATTTAGATATAGTTATTGTCGGATTTGATACCACGCCACTTTTAACAAGACAAGTTGATGCACTTGCAGGTTATTGGACGACACAGGTTTATGAAGTAGAAAAAGCGGGAATTCAATATAAATTTTTAAGTGCTTCGGAATTGCCAGGATGGAATCAGCAATCTATGGTGGCAATAGCAACTGATAAGGTGTTGCAAGAGAAAAAAGATGTTTTGGAGCGCTGGCTCAAAGCAACTATTAAAGGAACCGAATTTGTACAAGAAAATCCAAAGATAGCAGCGGAAAATATTTTGGACAGCCGTTGCGGCGGACCCACATTTAACAAAGAACAGGAACTTTGGGTCATTCAAAAATCAATACCACTTTTTGACCAAACAAAACCTGGCTGGCTTTACGAAAATCAAATTATGGATTTTGCAAACGCATATAAAAAACTCGGGCAGATTCCAATCGTTCCGCAAGTCAGCGACGTAACAGATTACTCCATACTCGATGCTATATATGAAAAATAAAAGTATGAATGCGCCCGTCATCGACATAAAAAATATTAGCAAAAGCTATACAAAGAAAGGACGCCCTGTTGAAGTTTTGAAAAACATATCTTTTTCGATAAATGACGGAGAGGTTGTGGCTATGGTCGGTCCGTCTGGTTGCGGTAAAACAACGATACTAAAAATAATTTGCGGCTTAATAAAGCCTGATTGTGGGAATATAAAATATCAGAATAACGACATTTCTTATGCTCTCCAAAAATGTTTGGTAGGGTACATCCCACAATCACTATCTCTCCTTTCTTTCAGAACTGTGCGCAAAAATATAATGCTGCCTCTAGAAGTCTTGAGGATTAAGAACTGCGAGAGATCGGATGAATTAATTTCGCTCTGCGAGCTTCAAAAATATACAAATTATTATCCTCATCAACTTTCAGGGGGTATGCGGCAAAAGGTTGCAATTGCCCGAGCGTTGTCATATAAGCCAAAGATATTACTTATGGATGAGCCGATGGCTTCGCTTGATGAAATGATTAAGGAAAAATTAAACGAAGAACTCTTAAAAATAAAAGATTCTACAAAATCCACGATAATTTATGTTACACATAATATTGAAGAAGCTGTTTTTCTATCCAACAGAGTGGTTATATTATCCGAAACTCCGGGGACAATAATTGATGTGGTGAGTATATCTCTTCCGGACAAAAGAGATTCGTCGTTGCGATCCGACCCCGCATTTTTTCAAGAGGTAACGAAAATAAGAAAAATTTTACAGAACAAATGAATAAATTCTTCATAACCATAATTTCACTGCTGATAATATTGCTGGTGTGGCAGGTAGTTGAGACCAACGCAGACAAAAAAATGATTGCACAGAATCAGACGTCCATTGAAACTTTTGTGCCGACGCCTTTGACCATTATAAACACATTCGCAACTAGCGGATCAATTATAGTATTGGAATTGAAACATACTTTGTTTAGAGCAATGATCGGGCTGTTAATTGGACTTGCTTTAGCTTTTTCGTTTTTCTTTATTTTCGTATTGTTCTCATCTATAAGATTTGGTCTGCTTCCTTTAGCTTTTGCTATTAATTCTTTTCCGGTCATCGGTTTCGCTCCGCTTATAGTTCTTACGTTTGGACAAGGCTCGACGATTTCAATAATATTTATAGCAGCTCTTATAAGCTATTTCCCGATATTAATTGGACTGGACAGCACATTTAAGCAAGTAGATAAGGAATCGATTGAAATGATGAATGTGCTTAATGCAAATAAAAGGCAGATGCTGACTAAAATTTTTTTGCCCGCCTCTTTACCAAATTTATTTACGTCTTTAAAATTAGCCATACCCGCCAGCATTATAGGTGCGACAATAGGCGAGTGGCTTGGTGTAAGAACGGGCATAGGACAATTAATTACCGTAGCCTTATATCAATTGAAGCCAGGATTATTGTACGCTGCTCTGTTGTCGGTTACGGTTGTAAGCATTTTTATAGTTTGGATTATTTCTTTATTAGAAAAAAAGGTTGTTCCCTGGAAGTATTACCATAATTAAAAATAAACAAAAAGGAGATAAAACTTTTGTCTTATCTCCTTTGTTTTAAAGAACAATCTACTTTCTTTTAGTCCCTGCCCCTGAACACGGGTCTTTTGGAGACCAGCATTCCAGGCAAAGATCTGAACGGCATTTCGGAAGTCTGGCGATGGATCAGGTCGGCGAGATCAGACACACTGGTCTGGATCTGCTTTCCTCCTCTTACTCGCATCGAGAGAGGAGCGCCTTCTTGCTCTTTGTCGCCACAAACCACGATGTACGGGATCCATTCCCGTTCGGCCGCGCGGATGCGCCAGCCCATCTTCTCGCTCCGTTCGTCGACATCGACCCTGATTCGGTGTTGCTTCAAGTCGCGGGCAACTCCGACGCAGAAGTCAATGTGTTTCTTTTCGGAGACCGGAATGATTCTCACCTGGGTAGGCGAGAGCCACAACGGCAGAGTCGGCGGATCCTTCTTCAGGGCGTCTTCAAGGATCGAGAAGATCCACCTTTCGGGGGACCCGATCGAACTGTGCACGATGGTGCAGCCATGCTTCTGTCCGGACGGATCGATATAGTTGATGCCGTAAAGAGAGGCATCTTTTATGTCGAGCTGAACGGTCGAAGTTTGGCAGACGCCGCCGGTGCCGTCAATGGTGTTGATTTCGTGCTTGAGCACCCAGTAGTGTTTCATCTCCGAGAGGATCTCAATGAACGCCGGAGCGCCACTGTACTTGATCATCTCGACGATTTCGGTCTTGTGAGTCTTGTAGAAATCCTTCACCACCCTGAAGGCGACCGCATAACTACAACCCGTCCCGTTTGCGAGGTCGGTGTAGCGACGGTAGAGTTCCTGATACTCCGCCACGCCCTGTTCAAGGTTGAGGCAGAAGCTGTGGATGTCGGGCATCCAGAAGCCCCTGAGTCTCTTCAAACCCGAAAGGTTTCCGCTTGATTCGTAGCGGAAGCTCGGTGCGAACTCGTAGAGCCGGACAGGCAGATGTCTGTGAGTGAGCTGAGCATCCCGCATCATCCTGAAAAGTCCGAAGTCACCGGCGAATCGGAGAATAAACTCTTTTTCCGGCTTGTCGGGCAAGCGGACGATGTAGTGGTGCTCATGGAACGCCTCCGCTTGGCTACGGATATCTGGCTCGTTCCAATCGTAGATGATCGGGGTTTCGATGGAGTAGGCCTCGAGGCGTTCCAGGGCGATCTCTTCAGCCCAGCGGTGCAACAGATCGAAGATCAACGCACCCTTGGGGTAGAAGCGAAAATGGCCCTTGTCACTGGCCGGCTCGTAGTCCACCAGTTCGAGATCCTGCATTGCTCGGATTGACGGGAGTTCGACTCCCGTCAATCCTTTTATAATCTCTGCACGAACCATAGCCATAAGGCTCGGGTTCTGTTCCAAAACGGGCAGATCCTGCGGTGGGGATGAGATTTCGGTCTCATTTCCTTCTGCATCAAGGATAATAAACCTGGATTGGATCGATTCTGATATTTCCTGACGTTGAGTCTTCTTCATGGGATTCTCCTTTCGGTTTTGTTGGTGTTCTTTTAGTCCCTGCCCCTGAACACGGGTCTTTTGGAGACCAGCATTCCAGGCAAAGATCTGAACGGCATTTCGGAAGTCTGGCGATGGATCAGGTCGGCGAGATCAGACACACTGGTCTGGATCTGCTTTCCTCCTCTTACTCGCATCGAGAGAGGAGCGCCTTCTTGCTCTTTGTCGCCACAAACCACGATGTACGGGATCCATTCCCGTTCGGCCGCGCGGATGCGCCAGCCCATCTTCTCGCTCCGTTCGTCGACATCGACCCTGATTCGGTGTTGCTTCAAGTCGCGGGCAACTCCGACGCAGAAGTCAATGTGTTTCTTTTCGGAGACCGGAATGATTCTCACCTGGGTAGGCGAGAGCCACAACGGCAGAGTCGGCGGATCCTTCTTCAGGGCGTCTTCAATTGCAATAACCATCCATCTCTCGGGCGTACCGAGCGCTGTGTGAATGATGACGCAGTTTTTTTGGCTTCCGTTGGACGCGATATACTTAATACCGAAACGCCCTGAATTATCCAGATCAAACTGAACGTGAAATAATCTCTGCGGATGGTCTGTGCAGGCGATGTGCTTCATCGCCCAATACTGACGCTGACTGGGAATCATCTCGACGAGCATTTTTTCCCGACTGGACAGCATTGCAACCATGGTGGCTTTGGCTGTCGGATAGAAATCTCGCGTCACTTTGAAGTGTATCGCAAGGTTTATGCCGACACCTTTGGCAACCGCCGTCAGAATTTTTTGGATCTCCGCATACTCCGCAAATCCCTGTTTCATGTCTGCGCAGAAACTATGGACATCAGTCAGAGAGAAATATCTCCCTTTACTGATCCCGGCCAATGTCCCGCTTTGAATGTAGCGGAAGCTCGGCGTGTGTTCGTAGATTCTGAAGGGCAGATGCCTGTGCGTTAGCTGCGAGTCTTTCATCACAGCGAAGAGGCCCAGGTCATCGTTGAAGCGGAGAACAAACTCTTCGTGATTTCGCCCTCCGTAAACAGGGTAGACATTTTTCTCGAACATTCCTATCTGGTCTTTTACGGCTTGGCTGTCCGAGAGATACAGAAACGGCGTTCTCAATGGTAACGCTCCGAAAGCATCGACGGCAACCTGTTCGCACCACTCCACCAGGAGTTGGTAGACCAGGGCACCGTTCGGATAGTATCGGAAGTGGCCTTTGTCGCTGGCCGGTTCATAATCTGCCCATTCGAGCCTTTGGATTATATCCATGTGGCGAGCGAAGTGGACGGACTTGTCAGACCCGACCGTTGCCATAATAAGCTTGCTGAGTCCGTGGTCGAACTGTTCGTAGTTGCCGTTAACCGGCAACGCCTCCTCAACGCCCGAAGAATTCAGAACGAAGAAACAGGAGGCAGGCGCGTGCATTACATCTACCGGGGTTTTCATCGTCTATCTCCTTTTTTAGGTTGTAGTGTGTTTAGTTTTCAAAGTACTACAAGTAATGAAATATCACCTTTCTTGATTTGTTATCATAGTGTAATTAGTATAAATTGTCAAGAATAGGCATTGAAAATTTTTATCATTTTTGATACACTATATAAGGAGTTAACTCATAAGAATTTTTTAGTAATTTAAACTTAAACCCACTACCTTTTGCGATTAAGAATAGAGCGTTTCCGCTTTGGTTTGCAGTAGCGGAGCGGAGGCAAGCGGAAACGCACCTCATTATTCTGGATTCTGTTCAAAAAAAGTTAGAATTTCAACCAAAAGGTACCGCCAGTTGAAAAAATCAGTTCGGATTTTTTCAAATACACACCGTACCATGATAAAAGAAAGAGAAATTGAAGATATAAAAGGGAATAAAAAACAAATTGGTTGTCTTAGCTGTGCCATTCAAAAAGGTGAAGTCCAAAGTCCCGGCGGTTCAATTGCCGAGACAAAATATTTTAGGGCCGAGCAGGATTATGAATATCCAATTCCAGGGTTTGTAATTTTGGCTTCAAGAAGACATTTTAAAAGTGTTGATGAACTTACAAATGAAGAAAGAGAAGATTTTATTTATTTTTTGTGTAAGTTAAGAAAAGCGATGCGCGAGGCATTGGGAATTGAAGTTGTCTATTTAGTTCAAGAAGAAGATACTTCAAGCCATTTCCATGTTTGGCTCTTTCCTCGTTATAATTGGATGGAAGAAAAGTTTGGAAGGAAAATTGAATCAGTCAAACCAATCATGGAATATGCTCGAGAAAACTTAAAAACAGAAGGCAATATTAAAAAAATCGAGGACGCGATTGGGGAAATGAAGAAGTATTATAAGAAGAATTTTACCCTTCCGAAGTTAAAGCGTAGACTTTCAGATATAGAAGATGAAATATCTCATCAGATATTAATTAGCGAGGCTTGTTTTAATATCTGTAAAGCTATACCAATCATCTCAGGACGAGGAGAAGATTTTCTGCCTTACTTTTATAATTTAAATTTTTGCAAGGGTATTGCTTCTTTGCATAGTTTATTACTTTCGCAATCTGAAGATGAAATAACCATTAAAAATTATATTGGGCAACGAAAAAATCAATTTCCAACAGAAGATATTAGTAAATTTGAGGATGAATTAAATTCTATTTCGGATTCTTTTCGTAGCATTCTTCCTTTTTCCCTACGCCACAAAGCCTGTGCTCATCTTGATATCAAATTTGAACATAGAGATTTTACTTGTGCATATATAATTCCAGGAAAATTAAATGACTATATCGCGGTTATAAAAAGATTAAAAGATTCTTTTTTTGAGTCTTCGAATCACGATAAAAATGATTCATTTGATAATATTAGAAAACAATCAGAATTTTTAATCGAGACAATAAAAAACAACCCAACCCTCTAAAAGCAATCATGCAAAAACTATTACTAACATCTGCGGGGTTGTCAAAATATAAAAATTATGAAAACAAACCCTATTAAATCCAAAAGGAAACCTCAATTTAACGGGGTAAATAAAGAGTGGCATCGAAAGCATAGAATGCCAAAGAATGCATCCTTGAAAGAAAAAATAAAGTGGCATGAAGGACACGCAAAAAATTGCAATTGCCGTGATTCAAAAGCGCATTTGAAGAAATTGAAACAAGAATTTAAGAAAATAAATAAAAAACTATGAAAACATTAGTTATTTTTGATTCAAATTTTGGGAATACAAAAAAGATTGCAGAGGTAATTGCGAATGAAATGGGCGAGAACGCAAAAGTGGTATCTGTTGCCGATTTTGATATTGAAGATTTAGAGGGAACGAATTTACTTATTGTTGGAAGTCCAATTAATGGATTCAGGCCAACAGAAAAAATAAATAAATTTTTAGCAAATCTTGCCAAAAACCAGCTAAAAGGAATTAAAGCTGCAAGTTTTGACACAAGAGTGAAACTTTTTATTCACGGAGACGCGGCAAAGAAAATATCCAAAAAGCTTAAAGATGCCGGGGCTGAAATTATAGTAGAGCCCCAAGCATTTTATGTAAAAGGCAAAGAAGGACCATTGCTTGCGGGCGAGATAGAAAAAGCAAAAAATTGGGCAAGAGAAATAAAGTCAAAATTATAAACTAAATATTGTCTATTTTTTAAAATATTTTACAACCTTAATCATAAAGTTCTCAAGTCGTTCTCTGTTTAAATACAAAACAAAAGACAAAATCATTAATATTCCAAAAAGCACTAAATAAAGATTACTTTCCCGGGAGACAATTTCTGCGCCAACTAAACTTAAAATTAGAAAACCCGGCAATCTCCCGATTGTAGAGATTATAATTAGGTCTCTGATTTTTAATTTAGAAAGTCCTGCTATATAAGATATAGCATCATCAGGAAATACTGGGAGAAGATATAATAGAAATAAAGTGAAAAGACCCTTATCGGATACGAGATTATCAAATTTTTTAATAGTTTTTTTCTTCACTACTTTTTCAACAAATGGCCGTCCATATCTCCTTGAAAGGGTAAAGACTATGAAAGAACCAATTATAAATCCTGTCATGACGTATATAGTGCCGAGAATAGGTCCAAAGATATAACCGCCTGCAAGCCCTGCTATTTGACCAGGGATTGGCGCAAAAAGAATTTGGAGGACAACAAGTAAAATTAATACTATAGGCGCTAAAATGTCAAAATTTAAGATAAAGTTTCTTAGGTTATCTTGGTTCTGCAAAAGATTGTTTAGTGGCCGCCAAAGTAAAATGCCAATCAAAATTAAGATTAAAAGGAATAGTAGGAATTTTAAAATTTGATTTTCTTTTTTTTGCATTTTGAAATTTTATTTTGCTAATGTTAGTCCCCAAACTTCTTTTACTCCATTTTCTTTGAGTGTTTTTGCTGCTTCTTCTAAGGTTGATAGCGTCGTTGTGACATCGTCTAATAAAATAATCTTTTTTTTCTGAATATATTTTAGTTTCCTTTTTTCTATTTTAAAGGTTCCTTTTATGTTTTCAGTTCTGTTTTTTCCTTTTAATATTGCTTGCGGTTTTGTATATTTCTTTCTGATTATAATTTTAGCATCCATTGGAATTTTAAGAAGAGGAGACAATTCTTTTGCGATTTCTTCTGCTTGGTTGAATCCCCTCCATCGAAGTCTGCGCTTATGGAGGGGGATAGGAACTATTAAAAATCCTAAAGGATTTTTGAAAAATTCGATTTCAGGATTTTCTTTTAGAAATTTTAAAATTAAAAAAGCGGAATTTTTTGATAATTCTTTTACAAATTGGTATTTAAAAACATTAATAAGTTTTTTTATGTTTTTATTTTCGTAAGATACTGCAGAGACAATACCTTTTATTCTTTTTTTATGTTTTTTGCATATTGTTCCATTAAAAGAACGAGAATTGCAATAAGAGCAGGTAGGCGATTTTAAGATTTCTATTTTCGAAAAACAATCAGGGCAAAGGTATGTACTTTCTTTACCGCAAATTAAGCAGAATTTAGGATAAAAAAAATCTAAAATTTTCTTTTTAATCTGCATAAAAAAATCCGCAAAGATTTAACGGATTGAGTTGTTACAATTCTACTAGAACCATTTTTTACCCTTTAAGAAGACGATCATTACAAAAGCTGCAATAGCCATAACTACCATAATCGGCCAAAAGCCTCGAAGCGGTAGATAATCAAGATTCATACCATATATAGAAGAAATTAAAGTAAGTGGGGCAACAATAACGGTAAATATCGTTA
>JAQUPA010000003.1:4679-44693 GCA_028716825.1 Candidatus Paceibacterota bacterium | reverse complement strand
TATAAGACTGGGTGATCCAACCCTTTCGGTGCTAAAGATCTGGATTGCCGAATACCAGGAAAGGTGCGGCTTTCTTATCCGTCCCGAGAGGATAGCTGAATTTGAATCGATCTGCGAGAGGGAGAAAGTTCCTTGCGAGGTTCTTGGCGAGGTAACTGGTGATGGTCGGTTCGTAGTCCACGACAAAGACGATAACTCAACACCGGTCAACCTTAACCTCGAAAGGGTCTTGGGGAATATATCCCAAAAGACCTTCAAGGACGAGAGGGTTCAGCAAAAAAAGGAGCCTGTCCAGTTGCCTGACGTGACCCTCATGCATGCCCTTTTTGGGGTGCTTCGCAATCTGGCGGTTGGTTCAAAACGTCATCTTACGCATAAAGTAGACCGAAGCGTGGGCGGTCTCATTGCTCAGCAACAGTGCTGCGGTCCTCTTCATCTGCCGGTCGCGGACGTAGCCGTCCTGGCCAATACTCATTTCGGACTCACAGGGACAGCGACTTCTGCTGGCGAACAGCCAATTAAGATGATCGTTGATCCCAAGGCAGGAGCCCGAATGGCTGTAGCAGAGGCCCTTACCAACATGGTTTGGGCTAAGATCAGCGGACTCAAGGACATTAAGTGCAGCGCTAACTGGATGTGGGCACCCAAGCTTCCGGGCGAGGGAGCAGCTCTATATGACGCTGCATGTGCGATGCGAGATCTGATGATCGAGCTTGGTATTGCGGTGGATGGTGGGAAAGACAGCCTTTCGATGGCAACGCTAGTGGAGGACGAGATCGTAAAGTCTCCCAGAGAGCTGGTTGTCTCCGCTTATGCCACAATGCCTGACATCACAAAAGTGGTGACGCCCGATTTCAAGGATCCTTACTCAAGCCGGATTCTCTTTATCGATCTGGCAAATGGTAAGAAGAGATTAGGCGGTTCAGTTCTCGGTCAGTGCTACGGACAGCTGGGAGACGAAAGTCCGGACATTGAAAATCCTGAACTCTTCAAGCGTGCCTTCATGGCGGTTCAAGAGCTTGTAGATAGGGATCTTATCCTTGCCGGACATGACGTTTCCGATGGCGGTCTAATTGTAGCCCTTCTTGAAATGGCCTTTGCCGGCAATTGCGGATTTGCAATCTCGTCAGACGCAACTTCGCTGGCATACTGGTTCGCTGAAGAAGCAGGTCTGGTAGTTGAATGTCCCTGGAATCCCACAGAGGTTGTCGAAGTCCTTCAGGGGTATAAAATACCATTCGATTATCTCGGATTCACGATGCCGTCCCCAAAGAACATCTCAATAAAGGACGTGAATAAGAGAGAGGTCTTCTTTGAAGCGGACATGCTAACACTAAGGGAGTGGTGGGAAGAGACGTCCTATCAGATCGAACGGATCCGGATGAATCCCAAGTGTGCCGACGAAGAGAAAAAGAACATCCGCAACCTTAAGGGTCCAAGCTACAACCTGACCTACGAGTCGTTGGCTACGCCGTCATATCTTCTTAATCGTAAAGACAAGCCAGAGGTGGCTATTCTTCGCGAAGAGGGGAGCAACGGCGATCGGGAAATGGCATCAGCTTTCGAGCTGGCAGGCTTTCGACCGTTTGATGTCAATATGAGACATCTGATCAACGGGGAAGTAAGCCTTGAGCAATTCAGGGGAATTGCCATGGTAGGCGGTTTCTCCTATGCTGATGTTCCCGAAAGCGCCAAAGGATGGGCAGCGACCATCAGGTTCAACGAAGAGTTGAGGAAGATGTTCGGCGACTTCTATGCCCGACCCGACACATTTTCTTTGGGCGTGTGCAACGGTTGCCAGCTTCAGCTCCTGCTTCAGCAGATTCCCTGGAGCGGCATACCCGATATTCGGCAGCCAAGGTTCATAAGGAATGTGTCAGGAAGCTTCGAGTCAAGATGGGTGTCGGTGAGAATATTACCTTCACCCTCAATCATGCTTCGGGGCATGGAAGACTCGACACTCGGCATATGGGTGGCGCATGGCGAAGGTCGTTCATACTGGCCGGATGATATAGTATTTAACAAGGCCAAGGACGAGAACCTTATGCCCATCCGGTATGTCGATGAAGAGAGCAACATTACCGAGGCCTATCCGATGAACCCAAATGGCTCGGTAGAGGGCATCGCTGCTGTCTGTTCCCAAGACGGACGGCACCTGGCAATGATGCCTCACCCAGAAAGGTTGTTCCTTAGGTGGCAATGGCCATATTGGCCAAAGGACTGGAAGTTTGACGCCTCTCCATGGCTTCAGATGTTCCAGAATGCCATGGAATGGTGCAGGAGCAACCATTTCTAAATGAAGGAGGTATATAGTTCTTAACAGAAACGCCACCCGTTTTGTATGCGGGTGGTTTTCTTTTATTTAATTTTTAATTGACAAATTACTCAAAATAAAGCATAAAAAGACAGTAGCTCTTATCGCTTTTATATATTAAAAAACCACCTGAAAGGAGGAACTATGGAAAAAAAGGTGGCAGTGTTATCGGTTTACCACAAGGAGGGCATTGTTGATTTTGCCAAAGCCCTCGTGGGCCTGGGTTGGAAGATTGTCGCATCTGGCGGCACAGCAAGGAAGCTTGCAGAAGCCAAAGTTCCGGTAATGGATGTATCGGACTTGGTCGGCGGGGGTGCAATCCTTGGACACAAGGTTGTCACTCTTTCGCGGGAACTGCATGCTTCTATACTTGCTGATCCCAACTCGGAAGAAGATGTGGCAGACATGGAGCGTCTCGGCCTGCCTTGGGTTGATCTTGTTTGTGTGGATATGTATCCACTCGAAGAAGAGATCGCCAAGGCAGACTGTACACTCGAGTCAGTCATCAAGCAGACGGATATCGGCGGTCCCACTATGATCAGAGCTGCGGCAAAGAGCGGGCGGATAGTCATCTGTGACCCGGCTGACCGCGAATGGATTATCCAGAAACTCAAGGAAGATGGCGACATTGATCTTGGGTATCGGAATCAGCTCGCGGCAAAGGCAGAACGGGTAGTAGCCGAGTACGTGCTGGCTTCGGCCCAATATCGTAGCAACGGCAGCTACGTTGGTTTCATCGGAGAGAAGGTTCGACAGTGTAAGTATGGGGAAAACGCCTGGCAGGCAGATGCCGCCCTTTACGGGATGGACGAATACGATCCTCTTTCACTGGAGAACTTCGAGCTCATCATGGGTACGGCTCCAAGCTACAACAACTATTGTGACTTGGACCGGCTGATCCAGGTGATAACCCACATCTATAGGGGTTTGGCGATCAACTACAACATGGAGTTACCAATTGCTGTCGCTTGTAAGCACGGCAATCCCTGTGGTGTTGCCATCGGAACTTCCGACGACGCCATCGTCACCTTACGGTCTATGATTGCTGGAGATACCCGCGCAATCCTTGGGGGCTCGGTCATCGTCAACTTTCCTATAGGTGAGGTCGAGGCTGATCTCCTGATGACCTTCCTCACGGAGAATGGTAAGCGACGGCTTCTGGATATGGTCATTGCTCCATTCTTCAGTAAGACAGCTCTGGAGACGATGAGTCGCAAGGAAGATAAGTGCAGGTGCCTGGAAAACCTAGCACTAGCAAGCGATCTTCAGCTCGCCCAGAGCCCGCGTTTCCGGCAGGTTCGAGGCGGATGTCTCCTTCAGGACAACTACACTAAGATTCTGGATCTTCGAAGGAGCGATGTCGTAAAGATCGGCGAGGCCACCTATCAGCAGGAAATGGATATGATCCTTGGCTGGGCCATTGGATCGACAAGCAACAGCAATACCATCACGCTTGTTCGTGATGGCATGCTGATCGGCAATGGTGTTGCCCAGCAAGATCGAGTTGGAGCCTGCAAGCTCGCTATAATGCGAGCGCAAGACTCTGGTCACGATACGGAAGGAGCAGTTGCTTACAGCGATAGTTTCTTCCCATTCCCGGACGGTCCTGAAGTACTGTATGAAGCTGGCATCAAGGCCATCTTCACGTCCAGTGGTTCCGTCAACGACAAGGAGGTATTCGCTGCGTGTAAGGAGTGGGGGATCATCGTGTATTCCTTGCCCGACAAGGATATTCGAGGGTTCTTCGGCCATTAACGGCCAACAACAAAGCGGATCATGATACAAACAACCAAAGGCTCGGGGGATTTTCTCTCGAGCCTTTTCCTTTAAATAAATTAAATAAATTATTTTTTTATTATAATGTTAGAAAACTATAAAAATTATAATTTAAATAAAATAGGGGAGAGATTAAGGTTTTTTAAACTTACTTTTTTATTTTATTTCTCTTAATGGGGCTTAATCGAATTAAATTAAGAATCGGCTTGAAAAAGCCGTTTTTTTATGGGAAACTTTTTTATATATATGGCAAAGGAAAAAATTATAGGCTTGCGGAGAAAGAAAGTCAGGCTTTTGTCTTACAACTCGGCTTGGAAGAAATTATACGAAAAAGAGGAAAAAATCCTTCGTTCTGTAATTGGAGAACATGTTTTAGATATTCAACATATTGGAAGTACTTCTATACCTGGTGCTAAATCAAAACCAATAATCGATATAGCTATTGGTGTA
The DNA here is from genome assembly GCA_028716825.1 of Candidatus Paceibacterota bacterium. Classification (NCBI taxonomy): domain Bacteria; kingdom Bacillati; phylum Minisyncoccota; species Minisyncoccota bacterium. The sequence goes on along the minus strand of JAQUPA010000003.1, from coordinate 40,153 downwards.
AAGACGTTAAAAGATGGAGAAAAATGTATTAAACCTTTAGAAAAGTTAGGTTGTGAATATAAACATGATGCAGGGATAAAAGGAAGACATTTTTTTGCGAAGGGGAGGGAAAAGAGCAGAACTCACTATATTCATATAGTTAAATTAAATGGGAAACTTTGGAAAAATTTTATACTTTTTAGAGATTATCTTCGAAAACACAAAAGAGCCGTTAAAGAGTATAATGAATTAAAAGAAGAGTTATCAAAAAAATATAAAGATGATCGTGATACATATACAGCCAAGAAAGACACTTTTATTAAAGAGATAATAAAGAAGGCTGAATTGTGGTTATAAATTTAAAATGGCTCAATGAAAAAATTAATTTACGTAACTGGGAACAGACATAAAATTATTTATACTCAAAGATTTTTTGATAGATATAATATTAAAATAGTTCAAAAGAAGATTAAGATTGATGAAATCCAGTCTGATTCAGTTGAAGAGATTGTTGAAGACAAAGCGAAGAAAGCTTATAAAATGCTTCATAAACCACTTATTGTGAGTGATTCCGAATGGAAGATACCAACACTAAAAGGATTCCCGGGGCCATATATGAAATATGTAAATGAATGGTTTTCTGCAGATGATTTTTTGAACTTAATGAAAGGGAAAAAGAATAAAATAATATATTTAAATCATTTAGTTTGTGCGATTGACAAAAGGGGAGTTAAAACATTTAAAAAGAGAATTAGGGGAAACTTTGTTAAGAAACCCCAAGGGAAAGGTACTCCGCTTGATAGAGTAGTTGTCTTGGGAAATAATAAATATACAATTGCAAAATGTGATAATTTAAAAATTCCTTCCGCGGAAAGGATAGATGATTGGCCTCAACTTATAAAATGGATTCGGTAAAAACAGGAAAGAAATTAAGCGAATAAAAGTATGTTAACCTCTTGACTTTTAGTTAACATATGCTAACATAAGAATATAGAGTTATCAAAAAGAAATATGGAGCTTACGCATTAATTTTTAGTTCGTAAAAATTATGGAAAACAAAAAATTTTATACAGTTAAAGAAGTGGCTGATATTTTAGGGATTAGTCGTGTTGCCGTTTTTAGAAAGGTAAAAAACGAACAAATTAAAGCAGAGAAAATCGGTCGAAATTTTGCAATTCCAAAAGAAGAATTGGGTTTTGTTCTTGAAAAAACTTTAAAAGAAGAGGATAAAAAATTAATTGATAAGGCAGTTAAGAAAACAGTAAAAGATTATGGAGAAACACTCAAACTTTTGGGTGCAGAATAAAATGGAGCTAATGCATTAATTCCTCAATTAGTTCGGAATTATGAAAAAAATTACTCTGGCTGTTGTTCGGCATATGTCTTTTAGGTTAGCAAAAGAGCTTATGACTTTTAATGAGCCGATTCCTGATTTTTCAACTCGTTTTCCAAACATCCTTGAGAGCTGTATTGCTGTACCGTTTCAAAAATTTGATAAAAAAGATGTTTATAAGGGTTTAATTCCAAAAGCCGCATTTTTGTTTTATCTGATGATCAAAGATCATCCTTTTCAAAATGGCAATAAAAGAATTGCTATGACAACCTTGTTTGTTTTTCTTTATATGAATAAAAAATGGGTTAAGGTTGATACAAAAGAGCTTTATAATTTTGCGGTTTGGGTCGCTGAAAGCCCACCAAGACTAAAAAATGAAGTTGTCAGCGCTATAGAGAAATTTCTAAAGAATTATATTGTTGATTTAAAATCCAAAAAATAGGGGAGAGATTAAAAGCTTATGAGTTTAAATAAAAAGAATAATGAATATAGAAGTTGAAATAAAAATTAAATTAAAAAATCACAAAAAAGTCAGAGAAAAACTGAGAAAATTTGGTAAGCTTGAGAAAACAATAAGGCAAGTTGATGAATATTATGTTCCGTGTCAGAGGGATTTTTTTGCAAAGAAACCAAAACCAATAGAGTGGCTTCGAATTAGAACTAATTATAATAAAAAGGGGATAAAAACTATTTTTGAATATGATAAGCATTTTGATAATAAAGATGGAAGCCAGGGTTATGCTAAAGAATACGAAACCGAAGTTTCGGATGTAAAATCATTAAGAAAAATTTTATCCTTTTTAGATTTTAAGAAAATAATAATAATTGATAAAAAAAGGGAATATTGGTATGCGGGAAAGTTTGAAATCGCTCTTGATACTGTAAAAAATCTTGGAAAATTTATTGAAATAGAAGCATATAAAGATTTTAAAAACACTAAAGAGGCGAGAGTTGGTTGTAATGAATTTGCACAAAAATTAGGTTTGAGCAAAGATTATATTAAAAATAACCACACAGCAACCGGTTACCCCGTCATTTTGATGGAGAAGATTAAAAAATAGGGGAGAGATTAACCGAATAAAAATATATGGACAAAAATAAAGAAGCCTGGCAAACAAAAGATGTTATTTTAACAAGAAATCACCAGCTTTTTATCTTTAAAGAAAATTATACCTTAGAAGAGATTAAAGAGAAAATTATAGAAAATTTTATACCTTTATGCGATGACAGAGAGTGTCAACAAGTTTGTTATCTTTATAAAAGAGATTTTGAAGGAAATCCTTGTATGCTTGCGAAGAGGGTAATGAAGAACTATATCAATATAACAGCCAATTTTGTTAAAACCGAGAATAAATATCACGTAGAAAAATATCTATTGTCTGTCTTGTCGTTGATTGAATTATTTCTCATTAATGAAAGACTTAAAACTCATCTTACAACTGACTGGGGACTTTGGTATTGGAAAGCATATCATTTAAGCACCGTAAACTATTCTTCTTTTGCTTTGCTTAACTCACTCAATGAATTTATCCAAAATTTTAATATTTTTTTTAACATAAACGAGCAAAAAAAATATTATTTATTGGTAGAGGGTAAAACCGATAAAAATTTATTTGAAAAGGTTTCATCTAAGTACGAAGTTTATTTTGATCAAGATAAGATTATCTCAATTGGTGGAGAAGATTCTGTTAAAGCGTTAAGAAGACTTAAATTTTTAGTACAGGATATCAAAGACCAAAAAAAAGGAATTTTTGTAATAGTTGATGGTTTAAATAAAGAAAAAATAAAAAAATATAAAGAACAAATTGAACCAATTATTTCAAGAGGCCATTTTAAAGTTTGGGAAAAAGAAATAGAAGATTCTCTTCCGCTAAATTCTTTATATGAAACATTAAAAGAGATAATAAAAATTCAAAATATTTGTGATTTTAAAATATTTGAAAAGACATATAAAGATCAGGGAACTTTTAAAAAAACAATCAGAAAAATTTCTTCTTTCAAAAATGCCGATGGATTGGACTATGAGAGGATTAAAAAAGGGATATCCATGCAAATTGAAAAATATTTAGATAAAGATAAAAATTGTGAATTTAAGAAAATGGTTAAAGATATTTACAAAATTCAAGAAGAAGAGATTAAGAATGATATTTTTCTAGACCCTAAAAGTATTAAAAATCCTTTTCAAATTTAATAATGAAATAATGAAATAAATAGAGAAGAGGACTACTTGACAGCTAATTTAGGCTGTTTATAATTATTATAGTATTATTCAGTTAATGTAGATTAACGGAACTAAAACATATGGAGCTACTCATTAATTCATAAAATTATGCCAATCCAGGACAAACCAATAGAAAAGCACTTCTCCGACTTTTTAGAGTATTTAGCGGTGGAAAAGGGTTTATCACAAAAGACACAAGAAAACTATCATAAGTTTCTAAAGAAGTTCTTAGTGTTTCTACGTAAAGGAAAGAAAGAAAATATAAAACCTAAGGATGTTACAGAGGATCTTATATGGCAATATAAGCTCTTCTTGAATAACTCTCCCCTACGCCCATCTACCCAGAACTATTATTTAATAGCTGTAAGGTCATTATTGGCTTATTTTAGCGATAGAAATATAAGATCTTTGGCTCCAGACAAAGTAAAACTACCCCGTGATAAAAGCGATAAAACAGTGCGATTTTTGAGCTTAGAGCAGGTAAAAAAGCTCCTGGAAGCCCCAAAATTGGCTTCTAAGGCAGGTTTACGGGATAGAGCGATATTAGAGACTCTATTTTCAACAGGACTTCGTGTAGCTGAATTAGTTGCTTTAAATCGGGAGCAGTTTAAGATAAAAGATAACACAAAAGACCTTGAAATTGGTATAATTGGAAAAGGCGGTAAAGCAAGAACTGTTTATTTTTCAGAAAGAGCCATAGAGTGGCTTGGCAAGTATTTAGAAACAAGAAGCGATAAAGAAAAAGCTCTTTTTATAAATTATCGTTCAAAAACAGAAGAAAGAAGATTATCCTCAAGGGCGGTTGAAAATATAGTTAAAAAGTATGCGCTCTTGGCGGGATTACCGATGAATACAACTCCTCATGTTATGCGACATTCTTTTGCAACAGATCTTTTAACAAAAGGAGTTGATTTAAGAGTAGTTCAGGAATTTTTGGGCCACAGAAATATTGCGACAACCCAAATTTACACCCACGTTACAAATGTAAGATTGCGTAAAATTCACAGAAAATTTCACAGTGGTGCAAATGGGGTTGACGGGGAAGATTGATATTTGGTAAAATAGCATAATATAAAAAAGAGAAAGGTCGGAGGAAGATAAATATAATAAATTTAAAAATATGGAAAACAAAGCATCAGCCATGACAATTGTTTTGGTAGTAGTCGTTGTCTTAGTACTTGGTTTGGGTGTTTGGTATTTTGGTTTTAGGAATAAAGAAGCTACGACAGACGAAACAACTCCAACAGAAGAAGTAACTCCAACCGAAGAAGTAACTCCAACAGAAGAAGTAACTCCAACAGATGTAACTCCAGTTGAGTAAAACTTAAGTACGATTGTTAATAATAAAAAAGGGAGAGCAATCTCCCTTTTTTTTGACAAAGAGAATCAACTTAGTAAAATATTATAATATAAAAATATTAGTTTAAAGGTCGTATAAACTTTATTATTGAATAGTTAAAATTATGGCCGAGAAAGAAAAACCCCTGGAGACTTTAAAAAAGAAAAACTCCAAAAGATCAAAAAAAGGAGGTTCGTGTTTATCAAAAGTTCTAATTTTATTAATTATACTTGCTTTAATTATTTTCGTTGCCTGGTATATTGTAGCAAAAAAACCATTTAGTTCTGAGACCACAGAAGAGACACCAACGTCAAAAGAGACACAATCATCAGAAGAAACTCCTCCTCCTGTTACTGCTCCAGTAAAAGAAACTAAAGGTGGAGAAACTCCCCCGCCCGTTACGACACCAGCTACTACGGGAGCAACTACAGAAACACCACCGCCCGTAAATGTTCCTGTTGGGGAATAGGGCACGAGGGTAGAACAATACAAACAGAATTTTTATTAAATAGAAAGTGTTTGGGTATAAAATTTATATAATTAAACAAAGAAAAGCAGAGGCTCTCTCCCCTGCTTTTTTAGTTCCCTACTTTTATTCGGTTAATCTTTGTAAGATTGTTAGAATATTTTTATCGTTTTTATAAAGAATTTTAGTTATTTGTTCTTGTTGATTAATTTATTTTATAGTTATTTGCCATTAGTTGCAACGTGCCTACCCTCCCCTTCTGTGTAAAGTTTCTGGACTTCTTTTGCGGTAAAGCTGGATTTATATGTTCTTAATTCGTCAATGTTTCCCTGAAACTCGTAGACTTGGTTTCCCGTACCATTGTAAGAAGACCCTATTGTTAAATAAAGTCCAGAATGCATTCCTACAGGGCTATATGTTTGGGTAGAGGTAGGGTCATCTCTTAGTTCGCCATTAACATAAAATTTTGGTCTTTCGTTAGTTTTTGCAGCAATAACAACATGGTTCCATTTGTTACTTGAAAGATTTGGATCTTGAGAAGAATATGCATGTCCTCCTGTACCAATAGCTCTGGCGTAATAATATAATCGATTACTTTGAATAAAAAAATGTTTATCCGAGTGGCAACAATAACCATAAGCTTCTGTTATGATTTGTTGTCTCGTTGTGCTGTTTGATTTTATCCAAGCTTCAATGGTAATTTCTGAAGAAGGATTAAAAATTGGATTTGCCGGAATAATTAATTTACTTTCGTCTGCGCTAAAATTTAATGCTTCATCTAATTTACCATCTACCCAAGTTGCATTTGTAATTGTTCCTGTGATATCGTTTCCACTTGAATCTTTTACTGTGGTTCCAGAGCCTTCATTGAATTTCCATTCAGAAGTAAGGTCTACTGATGAAGTGGATTTAATATTCTGAGAAAACTGCATTCCTTTGGATTCTCTTGCTCTTTGGCGTAAATCTACTACAGAAGCTATTACAACTCCTGCAAGAATTGCTATTATTGCGATTACTACAAGTAACTCTAACAATGTAAATGATTTTTGATTATTATTCATTATTTTGAAGAAAGATGTCTTGGTAGACTTTTTGCGTAAAGTTGTTGGACTTCTTTTGCGGTTAAAGCACGATTATAAATACGAACTTCGTCAATATAACCATTATAATAATTATCACAAGTACTACCTGAACAAATTCTTCCAAGCCACCAATAACCAATCGAAGAAGATAAAGTAATGTTTTTTGTCTCAAGAAGGTCACCATCTAAATATGATTTTATTGTTTGCCCCGAAGCTGTATAACCTACCAAATGCCAATTATTATCATGGGAGTTTCCTAACTGAAAAGTTGTAAATGGACTATAAAAAGCCCAATAGTTTTTAAAAAGTCTTCTTGACCAACCGTTTGATTGAAAAAAAATATAATCACTATTATTATGTTTTACCCAAAGAAAAACTGATTCGTTTGATCCTGAAAGAGTAAGACTTGGAGTGTTTGGAATTTGAATATAGTCATTTCCGTTAAATTCTAAACATTCTCTTGTAATGCCTCTAGGGTTTTGTGGATCACCATAAATTCTTCCATGATTTCCATTACCACTTGTATCTTGGGCATAAAAAATCCCAGATCCAATAGGATTTTCTTTAATAGTATTTGAGTCAAAAGTCCACTCTCCTACAAGTTCATTGGAAAGAGTAGTACGTATATTCTGGGAAAATTGAAGTCCCTTAGCTTGTTTTGCCCTTTCTCTTGAATCAGAGACCGCAACCATTACAATTCCTGCTAAGATTGCTATTATTGCGATGACTACAAGAAGCTCTAACAATGTAAATGATTTTTGGTTATCTTGTTTCATTTTTTGAAGTAAGGTGTCTTGGCAAACTTTCTGCGTAAAGATTTTTAATTTGTTTTGCAGTTAAGGCACTGCCATAAATACGAACTTCGTCAATTTTACCTAAGAAGAATCTTGATAAAACTTGATCAGAGCCAATTCTTAGGGGTCTGTCTGTTACAAAAATACTGCTAATTGTTGTGTTTTTTTCATCTTTTAATTCTCCATTTACATAGATAGTCATTTTTGAACCATTATATACTCCTACCACATGTTGCCATTTATTTAATTCTCCTGGTGCCTCAACATGATCCCTTAATGTAGAACCGTTAGAACTTATCCAAAACTGAATTGTGCCTTGCCCTAAATATTTTGAATAGCCTTCGTCCACAATAAGTTGATATGCTCTTTTATTATCTGATTGAGAATATTTTGCAACTATTGCTCTATAATATGTTAGTGTTGGTGGGGTTGGATAAATCCACGCCTCGATTGTTATTTCTTTGCTTAAATCTAGTTCATTAGAATCCCCACAATCAACATAACCATTATTACCATAAAATTGAAGTGCTCCTTTTATTTTTCCATCTGTCCATGTAGGACAGGGTGATGTCGGAGGATTTGTGCATTGGGTAGAGAGATTAAATAATCTGCCCTCATTTCCTTCGTCACTTGTATCTTTTGCTACAACTCCAATCCCTTCATCAAAATTCCACTCTCCTACAAGATCATTTGAGAGAGTGGTTCTAATGTTCTGTGAAAATTGCATTCCTTTGGATTCTTTGGCTCTTTGGCGTAAATCCACTACAGAAGCTATTACAACTCCTGCTAGGATTGCTATTATTGCGATGACTACAAGAAGCTCTAACAATGTAAACGATTTTTGGGATTCTTTATTCATTATTTTGAAGAAATATGTCTTAGTAAACTTTCTGCGTAAAGATGTTTAATTTGTTTTGCAGTAAGCGCTCTTTTGTAGATGCGAACTTCGTCGATGAAGCCAAATAAAGGATAAATAGAACCACCGCCAATTATTTGATTGCTTGTATACATCGTTTTAGTGCCCGATCCTGTTATATCTATACCATAAGAAGGTTCATTCCCATCGATAAAAAGTTTTGTTGTTTTTATTGAATCATCATAAGTTGCTACCACATAATGCCATTGGTCTTCATTTATAACTGTAGATGCTCTTTTGTGAGATATTGTTGTTTCATTATCAAATCTTGCATAAAGTTTTCCATTAGAAAGGCGAATAGTATTATAATTAGCACCTCCTCTGTCAATTATCCTTGAATGAGATGCAACCTTATTATCTTTAACGTAAATCCAGGCTGAAAGAGTTTGGTCTTTTATATTTAAAGAATCTTTATTACCACAATCTACATAATCATCAGTCCCATCAAAATCCAAAGCTCCTCTGACTTTACCATCTTCAGTCCAGGTAGCACCATTCACTGTTCCATTATTCCCTTCTTCACTTGAATCTTTCCCCGGATTAGCTTCTTCATCAAACGTCCACTCTCCTACAAGTTCATTTGAGAGAGTAGTACGTATATTCTGGGAAAACTGCATTCCTTTGGATTCTTTGGCTCTTTGGCGTAAGTCTACTACAGAAGCTATTACAACTCCTGCAAGGATTGCTATTATTGCAATTACTACAAGAAGCTCAAGGAGAGTGAAAGATTTTTGGTTATCTTGTTTCATTATTTTGAAGTAAGGTGTCTTGGTAAACTTTCTGCGTAAAGATGTTTAATTTGTTTTGCAGTTAAGGCACTGCCATAAATACGAACTTCGTCAATACTACCTCTAAAGAAATTAGTTGTGTTCCCATAACCCCCTACTCTTACAGTAGCTGCTGTGTCTGTTTCCATTGGCTCAACACTAAGAACAGGAGAACCAGCAAACTCACCATTTATATAAAATGCGGCTTTATTATCTGATGTAGTGTAAACAACAACTACATGGTACCATTTATTGGGAGAGTTTATGCTTCCTGTTGAAGTTACGCTAATATCAGCTGTATTGTCCGCTCTCCTCATATAAAAATATAATCTATTATAAGAGCTAAGAAGAAAAATCCAGGGAAACCATTTCGAAGCAATACTGTGGGTTCGGCCAAGAACCGCAGGATTAATCCATGCTTCTATTGTCATGTTACTACCTGCAACATTTAATGAATTTTTATTTCCAAAACTAACATAATCATAAGTACCATCGGTTCCTCCATCAAGCGTCAGTGCTCCCCTTACTTTTCCTTGATCAGTCCATACTGGATTATTAACGAGCGTTCCATTGTTTTCTTCCCCACTTGTATCCTTTGTGCTAATTCCACTTCCTTCGTCAAATTTCCACTCTGCCACAAGTTCGTTTGAGAGAGTGGTTCTGATGTTTTGAGAAAATTGGAGTCCTTTGACTTGTTTTGCTCTTTCTCTTGAATCAGATACTGCAGTTATTATTATACCTGCTAAAATTGCAATTACTGCGATTACAACGAGAAGCTCAAGGAGAGTAAATCCTTTTAAATAATCTTTTTTATCTAGCAAGGCAAAAGATCTTTGAGATTGTTTTTTTCTTTTTGACTTTAGAAAATATTTTTGAAAAAACATTTAAGTTGCTATTTGACTTTTGTTTTTAATCTATTAAAATTTAAACACAAAATTCTCTAAGGGAGGTGATGGGATGAAGCGCTTTATGATTCCGCGCGTTGCACATTGCAGCGGCGGATGCAGTACCTAGCCCTTGAGCCGGGCATATAATAGGCTCATCCGTTCATGCCCCGGCTTATTTTAGTCGGGGCTCTTATTTTATTTTTATTCCTGACTTTTCTTCAAGAGTTTTTATTGCTTCTTTTTGGACTTCTTTTTGGAGATTTTCTAATTGTTTTTTTGTTTCTTTTTGAACAAGACTTCTGTAGTAATAAAAAGAAACCTGGGTTGATTTCCCTATTGTGCCAAGAGGGTTGCTTGAAAAAATCTGCCAAGATTGTTTAACGCTTTTTTGTGAGAAGATTGTTTTCCAACCAGGGATTAAAATTAAAGCAATAATTAAAATTACTCCAAGAATACTTTCAATCCATCTTTTTGGACTTAGTAAGCTAAAAGGAAACATATTTTTTAATCATAACGAGGGTAAATAAATGTAGCGTATTTATATGGGTCGCTAGGAGTGTTATACCAACTTTTAGGAATTGTTCTGATAGAATAAGTTTCTGTTGCTGCATAATTATATTCAGATATACGAATTGAGCCATTACTATATACATTTTCAACAATCGCAACATGACCATATTCACCAAAGTTCCAAGAAGCAATTGCTCCTCTTTGAGCTATATGTCCAGTCTTGTAACCCAAATTACTAGCAATCCATGGCCAATTTTTAGCGTTTCTTTGTCCTAAATAATCCTTCATACTTTTTTCTCCAAATTTGTCTCCCCAGGAAAACCACTTCCATGCTGCATAGCTAGTACATTGACATGCAGGAAACTTCCATGGATCGTCATATCCGCATTGTCCGGCGTATGGATAACCACCTCCTCCACCAATAATTAAGTCAATAGACTGTCTAGCAAGGCTGCGCATTTTATCATCTATTACGCTTTTCCCTTCTTTGATTTTTTCCAACGTGCTTTCATATCCTGCTTCATTGGCTTGAGCCGAACTCAAAAGTTCGTTTTGTTTTGCTTGTTGCTTTGCAAGGGTATTTCTTTGAGAAACTAAACTGTTCCTGTTTATTTCAAGAACTTCTTTTCTATTTGCTAATTCTTTCTTCTTTTTATTAAGTGTTTTTTTGTCTTTTTTAAGTTGCGCTACAATATTTGAAATCCTCTCTTGTATGCTTCCTACATAAAAAACTTCATCAAAAAATCCAGAGATACTCTTTTGCGCTAAAATTATAGTTATTATATTTTCTTTATCGTATTCATAAAAATTCTTTACAGCTGTTTTTACAACAGCTTTATTTTTTGCCATTCTTTTCTCAATTGTTTTTATTTCTGAAAAAAGTTTATTTATCTCATATTCAAGATTTGCAATCTCTGAATTAAGAGAATAAATACTGGCATTTTTTTCGCTAATTGAACTTGCAAGGTTATCAACTCTATTTTGAAATTTTGCTGCTTTTGCTGCTGCTTCTTGTTCTTTTTCCTGCGTTTCTGTTTCACAAGCTTCCAGTCTGTTTAAAAGATTTATTAAACAATTTACATCTGCTCCACATTTTTCATATTCTTTCATTAATTGGGATATTTCTTGTGAGCTGCAACTGGCTTGGGAAAGATTAACTTTAAAAATTAAAGACGCTCCAATTAGAATTGGCAGGATAATGAGAATATATTTTAGCTTTAATCTCATATAATTATTATTCATTAAGAATTTTAATTGATTTTTGAATTCTTTCAAGGGTTTTTTCTTTTCCTAAAACTTCTGCGATTTCAAACGGCGAGGGTGAAGCTTCTTTTCCGCTTAAGGCAGCCCTTATTGGCCACAAAAATACTCCCCTGTTCTCTTTTTTTTCTGCCACATCCATTAAAACTTCTTCTATTTTCTCTCTGTTCCATTCCTCTTCCTTAAACTTTTCTAATATATTATAACACTCTTTCAGGTTTTTTTGAATGTCAACAAAGTCAGCTCCTTTCCATTTTAAAAGGTCTTTTCCATAGCTAAGTTCCTTTTTGAAGAAAAAATCAGAAAGTGAGGCAATTTCAGATAATTTTTTCATTCTTTCCTGGAACAAAGCTACAACATTTGATAGAAAATTTATATCAATAATCTCCTCAGTTTCTTTTATTTTAAATTCTTTTATTGCTCCGTTTTTTGTTTTTTCAATAAGTTCTGCTTTTTCCAAAAAAGGAATGCATTTTTCAGCAATATCTTCTTTTGGACTGGTTTTAATATAATAGCTATTTATATTGTCTAATTTTTCTTTATTAAAGACAGCTCCTGATTTTTGAACTTGTTCAATTGAGAAATTTTGGATTAAATCTTCTAAAGAAAAGAACTCCTCTTCTGTGTCTGGATTCCAACCAAGAAGCGCTAAATAGTTTACAATAGCTTCTGCAAGGTATCCTTCTTTTTTAAAGTCCTCTACAGCAAAGCTCCCATGTCTTTTTGAAAGTTTTGATCTGTCTTTTGCTAAAATTAAAGGAATATGGGCATATTTTGGATTTTGGAAATTTAATGATTCTTGCAAAACAGCTTGTTTTGGAGTATTTGAAAGGTGGTCCTCTCCCCTGATTATGTAATTAACTTTCATTTCATGATCATCAATTACAACTGCCAAGTTATATAGGGGTGTTTTAAAATCCCTGGCTACTACAAAGTCACCAAGCAAGGATGTATCAAATTCAACTTTTCCTCTTATAGCATCATTAATTGAAATAGTTTTTGTTGGACACTTTATTCTCAAAACCGCTGTTTTGCCTTCTTTTTTAAGTTTTTCTGCTTCTTCTTTTTTAATGTTTTTACAACCGCCAATATATTTTGGAGATTCTCCTCTTGCTGCTTGGTCTGCTTTTTGCGCTTCAAGTTCTTCTTTTGTACAAAAGCACCAATACAAAAATCCATCATCATATAGTTTTTTTATATATTTTTTGTAAATTTTTTCTCTTTCAGATTGTCTGTAGGGACCGTTTTCTCCAACTTCTTTTCCAGTTTGTTTTGAGTCAATTTCTGGTCCTTCGTCCCAGGCTATTCCAAGCCACTTAAGGTTTTCTATTATATCTTTTTCAAATTCTTCTTTTGATCTTTCTTTGTCAGTATCTTCTATGCGCAAAATAAAAGTCCCCTGGTTCTTTTTTGCCCAAAGATAATTAAATAAAGCAGTTCTTGCTCCCCCAAGGTGCAAGTATCCTGTTGGAGAAGGAGCAAACCTGACTTTTATTCCGTGGGATTTTTTTAATGTAAGCTGGGAATCCATTTTTTTATTTTTTTTTGGATTATTTGTCTGCCAAGTGACGCATTTTTCCTTCTGCGTATAAAACTTTAATTTCATGGGCTGTTAAAGCACGGTTGTAGATGCGGACTTCGTCGATATCTTTATCTCCTGCTCGATGAACAGATGTTAGTCCACCTATTATTAAATTAATATCATTAGAACCCACTAAAGGAGCACTGCCAGAATTTTGAAATTCTCCGTTTAAATATGTGCTTGTTATATTGCCATTTAAAGTTACTACAATATGTTGCCATTTTTTATATTCTATATTTTTTGTTTTTACTATGTGTGCAGAACCACCACCATGAAAGCCAAAACTCACTAAATCCTCGTGAGAATACATAAAGATGTAGTACCCTGATTGTAAATAAACATATTTTCCTAAAATATAACGTTCAATCCCCTTTTCGGTATTCATCCTTAACCACATTTCAATGGTGATATTGTTATTTACGACATCTAAAATGTTTTTACTATTATCAGCAACAAATACATGATTACTTCCGTTAAAACTCAAGGCCTCTCTAACCTTACCTTGTGTTAGGGTTGGACCATTAACTAATGTTCCAGTGTTTCCATTCCCGCTTGTATCTTTAACATGGGTTGCATCAATATAATCTGTATTGTCAAACTTCCATTCTCCTACAAGTTCGTTTGAAAGAGTTGTACGTATATTCTGTGAAAACTGCATTCCTTTGGATTCTTTGGCTCTTTCTCTCGTGTCAGAGACTGCAACTATTACAATTCCCGCAAGGATTGCTATTATTGCGATAACCACAAGGAGCTCAAGGAGGGTGAAAGAAGATTCATTATTATTTTTAAATTTTGAATTGTGATTTTGCATTTTTTACACTGTTTCAATAATGGTCTCTGCTATTTTTTGTGCAGCATCTGGCTTATAGAATTTTTTGCAGGCATTTATAATTTTTTTTGTTTGTTCCTCCCTTTCAAGGAGATCTTTTGCGGTTATATAGACAATATTTGGCGAAATGTTTTGCGCTTCAATTACAATACCACAGCCCTTTTCCCCGAAAATTTGCGCATTAAGCTGTTGGTGATCTCCAGCAGAATTTTCAAGGGGGATTATAATATTTGGTTTTTTTAAGGCAGCAATTTCAAATAAAGAGCCAGCCCCTGCTCTTGATATAACAAGATCTGTTATTGCGTATGCCTCTTTTATTTTATCTTCCCCGAGCGAAGGATATAAATGATAGAATTTTTTCTGTTCTTTTTTAAGCAAAGCACTTGTTAAAAGGTTTGTTTCTTTAAAATTTTTCTGCCCGCATATATGGATAATTTCATAATCTTTAATGTATTTATAAAACGCGTCAAGAAAAACCAAGTTTATTTGCTGTGCTCCTTGGCTTCCTCCCATAATTAAAATTACTTTTCTCTCGCCTGTTAAATTAAACATTTCTTTTGCCCTTTCTTTTGAGCCATTAGTTAACATTTGTCTTACAGGGTGCCCTGTAAAGACTACTTTATTTTTTTTAAATATAGCATTACCCCCTTTAAAAGAAACAGTGATTTTTTTTGCAAAAGGAGCTGAAAATTTATTTGTTTTTCCAGGAACGCTATCTGACTCGTGAATCACAACGGGAATTCTGTAGAGCCAGCTGGCAATAACAACAGCAAAAGAACCAGGTCCTCCTTTTGAGAAAACTATATCTGGCATAAAAGACCAGATTAAAAAAGAGGCTTGTAAAAAAGAGAAAGGAGTTTTTAGGACGTCAAGGAAGTTTTGAAAAGAAAAATACCTTCTCCATTTTATAGATATAATTTTTTTTGTTTCTATGTCTTCTTCCTGGAGCATTGTTTCTTTGCCTTTAAGGTCGCCCCCTAAAAAAAGATAATCTCTTGTTAAGAATTCTTTTGGAAGAATTTTTCCGTATTTTGTTTCAAGAAAATTTAAGCACTTATCCAGTTCTCTTTTTACAGCCAATATAGGATAAAGATGTCCTCCTGTATTTCCGCTTGTAAATAAAACCCGCATATTAATTTACGTTTGTTTCGAAATATTAATTAGAATTCCAACCGCTCCGAGCATAACCATTAGAGCAGTTCCTCCATAGCTTACAAAGGGCAAAGGAAGGCCCGTGAAAGGAATTATACCAGTTACTGCCATTATGTTTAAAAATGCCTGGATTAATATCCAAGAGACAATTCCAACTGCTAATAGTTGGCTAAATTTAGTTGGAGCCCTTTTAGATATTATAAAACCACGCCATCCCAATATCAAGTAAAGAGAAATGAGGATAAAACATCCAAAAAGTCCTGTTTCTTCGGCCCAGACTGAAAAAATTGTATCTCCCATGGGTTCTGGCAGGTATTTATATTTTTGAATTCCGTTTCCAATTCCAACACCAAAAGTTCCGCCAGAACCTATAGCAATTAAGGATTGGTTTACTTGGTAGCTTATACCAAGGGTGTCTTTTTCTGGATTGATAAAAGTAAAAATTCTTTGTGCTTGATGGGGACGGAAAAAAGTCCCAATTATAACCAAAATTATCCCCATTAAAACCAAAAGCATAATATGAGAGAATTTTCCGCCTGCCGCAAAAAGCATAATAATTGAAACCAAAGCAATTATTCCAAGAGTTCCCATGTCGGGCTGTAAAATTAACATTAACCCTACCGGAGCAAGGACAACAATAAAAGGAATTAAAACGTCACTAGCTTTTTTCATTTTATTTTCTCTGATTTTCCTGTCAAAAAAAGCTGCAAGATATATTACAAGGGCAATTTTTGCAAATTCAGAAGGTTGAAAAGTAAATCCACCAATTTCTATCCAACTTGCTGCTCCCTTTGCTTCAAAACCAAAAGCAGGGATAAATACAATTACCAGAGAAATAATTGCAAAAACATATAAAAGAACAGATATTTTTCTAAAAAAACTTAAAGAAATTCTTGATAAAAAAAATACCAGAATTAATCCCGGTATTAGTCCGAATAAAATTTGGTGGAAGAAATAATAAGTTGCGCTTCCAGAGGGATTTTGGGCAGTACTTGTTTTTTCTTTTGAAATGAATATTGAAGCTGTAAAGAGCATCAAAAGCCCTAAAATTATTAAAATAGTTAGGGCCCACACAAGTTTTGAGTCAGCTTCAGAAGTTATTCTTTTTGCCATATACCCATTATAAGTTTTATTCTATCACAGATTTGAGGCAAAAATAACCCCCATTTTTTGGAAAATTATAA
Organism: Candidatus Paceibacterota bacterium; assembly: GCA_028716825.1. Lineage (NCBI taxonomy): Bacteria > Bacillati > Minisyncoccota > Minisyncoccota bacterium. The sequence goes on along the minus strand of JAQUPA010000003.1, from coordinate 23,852 downwards.
AACTAAATATTAAAAAAGCACCTATTTTTGCTAAAAGAGGTAAAAAAGAAAGGAGACTTAAGATCAAAAAAAATAAAAGATATATTATAACTAACGTTACGAAACCAATAATATCGCCCTCCATTAATGCCATAAAATTAAAAACCGGCCCCAAATAATTGGAGTCGATTTTCTTTATTTAATTATGGGTTGGTCCGCATCTATTTGAATCCTAAAAGATGCAAATGCAGGTGATCTATTTCTTGTCCTGCTTTTTTTCCTTGATTAAATTGTAGTCTATAACCATTTTCGACCTTAAATTTTTTTGCTATTTTTGAAGCTAATATTAAAATTTGACCAAGAGTTTCTACATCATTTTTTTCTGCAATTTCAACAATACTTTCCATGTGTTTTTTGGGAACAATTAATAAATGTATTGGCGCTCTTGGTTCTATATCTCGAAAAACTGCAAATTTATCGTCTTGATAAACGATATCTGTGTCTGTTTTTCCGTTAGCAATATCGCAAAAAAGGCACTGCATTATTTTTTTAATTTCTTTTTAATTTCTTTAATTAAATCTTTTTGAATTAGTATTTTTTGGATCCCAGTTTCCATGTTTCGTAAAATTACTTTTTTATTTAAACATTCCTGTTGTCCTAAAATTAAAGCATATTTTACTCCTATTCTTGATGCTCTGTCTAATTGGTTTTTTAAATTATCTTTTTCAAGATTCTCGGCTATTTTAATCTTTGCTTTTTTAAAATCCTCTATTATTTTTAAAGAATCTTTTTTTGCCATATCTCCTAGTTGTACAATAAAGACGACAGGTTTTTCTTTAAAGGTAATATTTTTTTCCAGAAGATTAGAGGATATTTTTATTTTATTTTCTTCTAATTCTTCCATAATTCTTTCAACTCCGCCCGCTCCTCCAAGGCAAGGAGTCGGTCTTCCGCCAAGATTTTCTACCAAAGAATCGTATCTTCCTCCGCCAATTAAAGAATTTTGCGCCATATCTTCTTTTCCCTCGGGTATAAATTCAAAAACAGTCTTTTCATAATAATCAAGACCTCTTACTAAATAAGGATTTAATATATAAGGTAATTCCATTATGTCTAGAAATTCAAGAAACGACTTAAAATGTAAATGACATTCCTCGCAAAGATAATTTACAAACTGAGGAGCGAGTTTTTTAACTCTTTGACATTTTTCTTCTTTACAGTCAAGAACTCTAAGCGGATTTTTTATAATTCTTTTTTTGCATTCAGGACAAATACTTTTTATTTTGCTTTTATAATGGCTTTTTAATTTTCTTATGTAAGTATTCCGACAATTTTTACAGCCAATAGAATTAACATGGAGTTTCCAATTTTCAAGACCTATTTCGAAAAGTATATTTGCGAAAACCTGTACCAATAGAGCGTCTGAAATTGCCTCTTTACTTCCTAAAATCTCAAGATTAAATTGATGGAATTGTCTTAATCTTCCTTTTTGGGGTTTTTCATGTCTAAATAATGGTCCAAAACTCCAAAGTTTTACTGGTTTTGGAGCGGTTTCCATTCCGTTTTGAATATATGCCCTTACTATTGAGGGTGTAAATTCAGGTCTTAAAATTACCCTCTCTTTTCCTTGGGTTGAGAAAGAATATGTTTCTTTTTGAATTATATCAGTTTCCTCGCCGGTTCCTTTAATAAAAAGTTCCTCCTCTTCTAATATCGGAGTTGATATTTGATAAAAATTATAGAAATTTGCAAAGCTTGTTACAATTTTTTGAATATCTTGAAGTATCGATAATTCTTTCTTTAAAATATCGGGCATTCCTGTAAGATTTTTGAATTGTTTTTTTCTTCTTGGCATGTATGTTATTTATACACAGCGCCCTTAAGGATTTCAACGCCCTGACTTGGATAAACCGCAATCCATCCCCTACCTATAATATTTTTTTTAGAGACCGGTCCAAAAACTCTTGAATCAGAAGAATGTTCTCTATTATCTCCAAGTACAAAATATTCATTTTTATCCAGGGTTATTTTTAAATCATCTTCTGTAGATCCTTTTATATAAGGTTCATTAAATACCTTTCCCTCGGGAAAATTATAATTATATATCTTTAATTTGCTATTTTGTATTTCAACAGTCTCGCCCGGCAAGCCAATAATTCTTTTTATGTAAAAATATGAAGGATTTTTAGGGTATCTGAAAACAACAACCTCTCCTCTTTCGGGGGCTCTAAATCTAAAAGAAAGTTCGTCTATTAAAAGATATTCTCCTTGTTTGAAATTTGGTTCCATGGAAGAACCACTTACAATAAAAGGCTGGAATAGAAAATACCTTACGGGTATAACAATCGCTAATGCTAAAAGAAATGTTTGTAGAAAGGAGATTAAATTTCGGGGAAATTTGTTCATAATATATTTGATATACTTATATTATACCAAATATTATAATTTATGTCAATTGAAGTATCGAAAATATTTCTTCACTATCTCTTTGAAAACTGAGGAGCTTTCCTTGCTTTTTTTAAACCAAACTTCTTTCTTTCTTTCTTTCGCGGATCTCTTGTAAGCAAAGAATAATTTTTAAGAACTTCTTTAAGCTTTGGATCACTTTCAACTAATAATCTTGAAATACCAAGTTTTATGGCATCGGCCTGTCCTCTTTTTCCGCCGCCCTTAACTAATATTTCTATTTTCCCCTTACTTAATAATTTAGTATTTGTTTTTTCTAGCGGGGATTGTATTTCATTTTGTAATTCTAATTCCGGAAAGTATTCTTTTAGATCTTTTTTATTTACAACAATTAGTCCTTTTTCTTTTGTGTTTTGGTAAAACCTAACGCGCGCTGTACTGGTTTTTCGACGACCAATAGTTTCAATGTATTTTTCTTTTTTTTCTACTTTTTTTCGTGTTTTTTTCTTTACTGGTAATTTTTTCTTTCTTTTTGTTGTAGTATTTTTTTTCTTTGGCATAAACCTATAATTTATTTAATTATAATTCTTTTGATTCTCTTTTTTTGTAATTTATTTTTGGGTAACATTCCTAAAACAGCCTTTTTTAAAACTTCTTTTGGATCTTTTTCAAAAAGTTCTTTTAGGGTTATTTTTTTAATTCCTCCGGGATATCCGGTATGACGATAATAAATTTTTTTTTCAAATTTTTTATCATTAATTTTTATTTTTTCTAAATTTTCTACCTCCACAGTTTCACTTCCTGCTTTCTCTGGTTGGAAACTGGGTTCGTTTTTACCCTGAAGAATTATAGCAATTTCACTTGCTATTCTTCCTAAGCTCTTATTTTTTGCGTCGATTTTCATTTTTCTTTTCTTTTTCTTTAATGTTTTTTATTAATTCTATAATTGCCATTTTTGCGCTATCACTTTTTCTTTCTCCTGCTCTTATAATTCTCGTATAACCACTATTTCTGTTTTTGAACAATTCAATATCACTAATTAACTTTTGTACCGTTTTTTTTGAAAGGCTTTTTCTTAAAAACCTAATAGAAGCAAGGTCCCCCTTTTTTGCTTTTGTAATTTTCCTTTCAATATAACCCCTAAGTTCTTTTGCTTTTACTTCTGTAGTTTTTATTTTCCCTTTCAAAATCAAACTCTCGCTTAAATTTCTAAGAAGCGCTTTTCTCTGGCTTTTGTTTCTTTTAAGTTTTCTGCTGCCTTTTTTATGGCGCATAGTTTTTTTTCAGCAAAAATAACTTTTTTTACTTTAACTCCAAATCCTTACTTTTAAGCTTTCTTTTAATCTCTTTTACTGCTTTTTCTCCCATTCCTTTGATTTCCGTTATAGATTTTTCTTTTTTTCTAAGAAGGCCTTCAAGGCTTTTTATGCCAGCTTCATTTAGAAGCTTTAATGTTCTGTCAGAAATTTTAAGATCTTCAAGTGCTAAATTTTTCTCCCCTTCTTTCTCAGCTTTTTTCTTTCCTTTTATCTTTACACCAAAACTTTTCTGAATAGAATTTAAATGATCGATTAACACTGATAATGCTTTTTCAAATACTTCTTCTGGTTTAATACTTCCATCTGTCTCTACATCTATTTTTAATTTATTATAGTCCGCTCTTTTTTCAAACATTGTATTCTCTACGGTAAATGCTACTTTTTGCACTGGCGTGAAGATTGCATCAAGGTAAACAACGCCCACATCTGATTTTTCTTGTTTTAGTTTCTCTGCAAGGACATATCCCAGTCCTTTTTCAACGGTCATTTCCATTTCAAGCTTAGCGTTTTTTTGCGTTAAAGAAGCGATATGTAAATCTTTATTTATGATTTCCACTTGCGGTGGGGTTTTTATATCGCCAGCCTTAATCTCTTTTTCTCCAGATTCTTTAATTTCTATCTTTTGGGATTCTTCGCTGTTCAAACTTAGTTTTATTTTTTTAAGATTAAGAGTTATTTCTAGCGTATCTTCTTTTACTCCTGGGATTGTTGTGAATTCACTAGCAACATTTCTAATTTTTACCTGTGTAATTGCAGCTCCTTCGATTGAAGAAAGTAAAACTCTTCTTAGGGAATTTCCTATTGTAACCCCATAACCTGGATATAAAGGTTCAATTTCAAAAATAGATCTGTTTGTGTCTTTTTTTATGGTTTTTATGTTAAATGAAAAATTTATCATAGATTTTTTCTGATAGATAAATATTATCTACCGTAAAATGAAAAGATAGACGGGACATCGACCTGTTTTTCAATGTCCTCTGTTTCTGGTTCTGAAACGACCTTTATTACACTTTTTTCTTTATTAATTTTAAGCCAAGAAGGAGGATTATTTTCTTTTTTAAAAGAAGGTAGTATTTTTTTAAAATAGGGACTATTTTTTGACTTTTCTTTAATTTTTATCTCGTCATTTACCTTAATTTCGATTGAGGGTATATCTACTTTTTTTCCATTTAAAAGAAAATGTCCGTGGGAAATAAGTTGTTTTGCTCCTCTTCTTGAGGTTGAAAGACCTGCTCTATAGATAACATTGAATAGTTTTTTTTCTAACTTTTTAATTAAAAGCTTTGAAACGTCTTCTTTACCCATTTTAAGAAGTGCTTCTTTAATGATTTTTCTAAATTGTTCTCCCGAAATAAGGTAAGCTTTTTTAAGCTTTTGGACTTCTTTTAGTTCTTTGCCGTATTCTGAAACAGTCCCGAATTTTCTTTTTTTAGGGGTTTCTCCCGGTGGAAAAGGTTTTCTTAAAAATGGACATTTCGGAGAAGAACATTTCTCCCCCTTAAGAAAAAGCTTATCCCCCACTCTTCTGCAAATTTTACAAGATTTTTCCATGTTTATTTTTTAAATAATTTTTATAAAAGAATATTATGGTTTTCTTGGTTTTTTCGCCTTAGGACCATTGTGAGGAATTGGAGTTACATCCTTTATGGAAATAATATTAACACCCCTATTAGCAAGCGATCTAAGAGCTGCTTCTCTTCCTTGTCCAACCCCTCTTATAAAAACAGCAATTTCTCTCATGCCGGTTTTTTGAAGAACAGAACTTACAACCTCCGCTACTTTTGTTGCTGCAAATGGTGTGCCCTTTTTTGTACCTTTAAAACCGACATGTCCCGCACTTGACCAAAAAACAACATTACCTTCCTCGTCGGTTACTGTAATTATCATATTATTGTAAGTCGCTTTAATATATAATTTACCTCTTGTAATTTTTTTTCTAGATTTTAATATTCCTCTTGCTACCTTTTCTTCTATCCTTTCTTTTTCCTTAAGAAGAGCTTCTTTTGTTGGTTTTATGACTCGTTTTTTACCCATATTTTAAAATAAATATTATTTTGGAGTTGGAGCTTTAATTTTTCCACTTCCCATTGTTCTTCTTACATTTCCTCTTACTGTTCTTGAGTTGCACTTCGTTCTTTGTCCTCTCACCGGCAATCCCTTTTGATGTCTTGAACCTCGCCAGCTTCCAATTTCTTTTAATCTTTTGATATTCATCATTCTTTCTCTTTGTAACTCTCCCTCAATTTTATATTTTTTTTCAACTATATTTTTAATTTTTTCTAATTCTGCCGAAGACAAATCTTTTGCTCTTTTTTCTTCATTGATTTCGGTATCTTTAAGTATTTTTTTTGCCAAAGACACACCTATCCCATAAATATAGGTTAGAGAATATAAAATTTGTTTTTCGTCTGGTATGTTTACTCCCAATAATCTTGGCATTTTTTTGATTAAAATTAGGTTTTTTGAAACAATTAAAACTACCCTTGCCTTTGTTTGTGTTTTGGGTTTTTACAAATTACGTATACTTTCTTTTTTCTTCTGATAATTTTGCAGTCCTTGCAGATTTTTTTAACTGATGATTGAACTTTCATAATAATAAAATAAATTTTACGTAATAAAAAATGCGGAACAGCTTATTTTTTTCTTTCAGCTAATTCAGAATATTATCACAATTTCTGCATTTCAAGATTTTTGTCCGCAATTTAGCCCCTTTTATTTTGTTCTATATACTATTCTTCCTCTATTTTTATCATAAGGAGAGAATTCCACCGTTACTTTATCCCCTGTTAAGATTCTTATTCTGTACATTCTCATTTTCCCAGAAAGATGTGCTAATATTTCTCTTCCGTCAGAAAGTTTTACCTTAAAGTTGGTATTTGGCAAAATTTCGGTTATTACTCCTTCTGATTTTATCTTTTGTTCGTTGCTCATTTTACAATGAAAAATAATAGCAAATTTAAAATTAAAAATCAACCCCTAGAAGAATATATTTTTAATATCTTTTATGGTAATTAAAACCACTAAAATTATCAGCATTATAAAGCTTATCAAAATTGCTTTTTCTTCAAATTCGTGTTTTACGGGTCTTTTTTTTATTTTTTCAATACCCAAGAAAAGCAATCTTCCACCATCAAGCGCAGGTATTGGAATAATATTAAAAATACCAAGAAGCCAGGATAATAAGGCTGCAAAATAAATAATATAAACGAAACCGTGTGCTGCAAATTGATTAAATATATTTCCTATACCAACTATACTTGAAACTTCGGCGCCAGGAGTCTTTTTGCCAGTTATAGCATTTTTAATAACCAAACCAATTCCCAAAAACGTTCCTTTTGTCCATTTGTAAGCTTCTTTAAAGGCCTCGCCTATTGCTCCATACCAAGAATAACTTATTATGCCTTTTTTTATAAGCATCACCCCTGTTGGACCTTCATATTCTGGAGGATTTTCTCTAACAAGGACCTTTTTTTCAATATTTTTTTTGCCTCTTTGAATCATTACAACAATCTCTTTCCCTTTATTTTTACTTAGGAAATTTTGAACATCTTCAACTTCTTTTGGAAAAATAATATCTTTTTCTTCCGAAATTGAAACTATCTTGTCTTCTACAAAAAAACCTGCCTTATCAGCTGGAGAATCTTTAGCCACATACCATACATGTATTGCAACTTCTTTTACATTTGCAGGAGTCCCGCCTTCAATTATTTGGGGATATCCAATCATAAAAGAAATGCTGAAAAACACTAAGCCAATTAGAAGATTAGCAAGAACACCGGCAATTATTATCCAAAAACGTTTACCAACACTTAAGCTGAAAAAAGCACCTTTACTTTTCTTACTTGAATCTTCCTCGCCGTAGAACTTGCAAAATCCACCAGCAGGAATTGCTCCAATGGAATAAAGGGTTTTTTTTATTTTCTTTTTATAAATTCTTGGGGGAAAACCAATACAGAATTCATCAATTCTTGCTTTTACTTTTCTGCCAATTTTAAAATGGGCGAATTCATGAACCAGTATCAAAAAACCTAATATTAAAATAAAAATTAGGATATTTATAATTACCATTAACATAAAAAGAGTTTATTTTTATTGGATTATTTCTTTTTCTTTTAAATCTTCTATTTTTTCGACTTCTTTTTCTGCATTATTTATTAGATTTTGAAGTTCATCTTTTCCTTTAAATTTATCATCTTCCGAAATTTCTCCATTTCTTTCCAGTTCTTGAATTTTACTCCAAGTATCATCCCTTGTGTGTCTTAAACTTTCTTTTGCTTGTTCAAGTTTTTGTTTAAGAAGCTTAATTATCTTTTCTTTTTCTTCTTGAGAAGCAATTGGTACGCTAAATAAAATTCTTTTCCCCTCATTCTTTATGTTTCCTTCAAGACCAGAATTAGTAAGACATTTTTCAATTGCTGGGTTTAAAGATTTGTCCCATGGTTCAATAGCAACAGTTTTTGGATCTATTAAAGATAAGGTTGCCACCTCTTTTAAAGACATTGTATTTTCATAACAATTTACCCTTAGGGTGTCAAAAAGCTCAATTGAAATTCTTGAACCTCTTAGGCCCGAAATTTCATTTTTAAACCAGCTTGTGGTTTTTTTAAATTCCTCTTCAGTTTCGTTAAATATTTTTTTGGTATCCATGAAAATAATTGAATTTAATTTTCAACAGTTAATAAAAGATTGGACGGATTTTCAGGATTTACTTCTATGCTTTTAATTCTTTTACCCTTTACCGGAGAATCAACCGTTTGCCAGCTTTTGCCACCATCTTCTGTTATATAAAGTACATCACCAACCCCTATATATAATATATTAGAATTTCCAGGATTAATTGTAAAGGCACTGATTTTATTTTTTTCTGAAATAATCAAACCAAGTGCTGTTAGATTGTTTCCATTTAAAACAAATATTTTGTTTTCTGAAGCAAAATATGTTTTACCAGACAAAGAATCTACTTTAATTATCTTTACAACTTCACTGTTAAGCTTTTTAATTGGAATGAATTTATTTCCTCCATTTTTACTTACTAAAACTTTTTGATCGTATGTTTTGGCTCCATTAGAAAAAAATATATCCGTTATTTTAGAAGAAAGAGAAATATATATCTCTCCCCTTAAAGGATTTACTGCCAATTCTATAATTGGTTGCGGAAAAAAACTTTTCTTTTTCTCCCATGATCTTCCGCCATCTCTGCTTTCCAAAAAAAGTCCATTTTCTGTACCAATGTATAAATAAGAACCATATAGTGGATTTGTCTTAAAGACAGAAATTTTATCTTTATTGTCTAAAACAAATATTTTTTGAAATTTCTTTCCATAATCATAGGAGACAAAAAGTTCATTTCCTGTTATTTTTCTTGACAGCAAATAAACTATATTTGGATTTTGAGAATCTTTAATAAAATCTGTAATGTGTCCGGATTTTGGATATTCTGCTTTTTCCTTACTTTTTAAATTTGTCTTGGTTTGTTCGGATTGGAAAATTCCCTTATTCGAAGCAAAAAGAAAAGAAGTATCCGAAACATTAAAAGATATATTTCCGCTACTTACTTTTGCTCCGTCAGTATTTAATTTATGCCAACTATTTCCGTTGTCTTGTGAAACAAAAACATTTACACTTGTAGGAATTTTAATCCCTAATCCTTCTGCAGTGTCTATTACAAATCCCTTAAATATAAGAAATACAACTAAAAGAAAAATAATTACAGATATAGTTTCTTTCATATTTTTGAATTAGAAAAATTTCTAAATTGATAAAAAAAGATTTTCCAAGGCCAATAACTTTGAAGTATTTGAAAACATAAAATATTTTTGTGTTTTTTGAATTTCTCCAAGAAAATTTTTAATCTCATCTTTTGAAAATTTTTCAGAATCATTTTTAATCTTTTCTTTTTTAAAATTAAAATAAATACTTTGATAATTTTCTTTTAAAATTAACAAATCTCTAAACCAGAATTTCATTAAAAACAAAAAATCGTCTGCTGCAGAATTCTCTTTTTCTATTTTCTCTGCTAATATAAATTTATTAAAAATAGAAAGTTTTGGTAGATTTTCTATTGTTTCCAACAATGAAATATAATACGAAATTTTCTTTTTGTCAATCACCATTTCTTTTAAAGTACCGGGCCTCCCTAAGGATAAATCTAAAATTTTCTCTTCTTGGCCTTTTATGTTCCCTGTATTTAAATTCTCAAGAAAATCTCTAATTTCATTTCTTTTTAAAAGAGAAAATTTGAAGATTGAAACCCTTGAAAGTATTGTTTTTAAAACAATTCCTGGCATTGAAGTTAAGAGGAAAAAAATCGTGTTTCCTTTTGGCTCCTCTAAAACCTTAAGAAGCGCACCGGAAGCACCTGGTGAAAGTTTTTCGATATTATTTATAATTACTATTTTATATGGATAAATTGACGAGAGGGAAAGTTTTTCTTTTATGCTTCTTATCTCTTTTATTGAAATTTGACCTTCAGAATTTCCTATTTCGGTGATTTCAGAAAGGGCATTATTTTCAATCAACTGACATATATTACAATTACAGTCTTTTTGTGAAAACTCAAAAAAATTTTCTTTATGATTTCCTTCTAAATATTTTGATATTTCGATGGCAACTTTCCTTTTTCCAATTTTATTTGGCCCTGCGAATAAAACAGCGTGTGGCAGACGGTTATTTGAAATTAATCTCGAGAGAATTTTAAGATTTTTTTGATGGCCAAAAATCATAATTATTGCCAATTTTCTATTATTAATGCTTTTTTAGGCTTTGAAGGTAATTTTTGATAAATTTCTTCTGTGATAAAAGGCGTAAAAGGATGAAGTATTTTTAAAGATTCATAAAGAGTTTTCCATAAAATTAATTTCGCAGTATTTCTATCATCGTCATTATTGTTAGTATTTACTATTCTTTTCTTACAATCTTCAATGGTTTTATCACAAAATTTATGCCAAAAAAAATGATAAATTTCATTCGCTGCTTGGTGTATTTTGTATGTTTCGATGTATTTTGTAACTTTCTTTTTGGTTTTTTTAACTTCTTCTAAAATCCATTTATCTTTTTTTGTGTATTTTGGCTTCACCTTTTGCGGTTTAAAATCTTTATTAAGCTGCGTCAAAACAAATCTTGAGGCATTCCAAATTTTATTTGTAAAATTTCTCTGTCCTATTACCTTTTCTTCTGAAATAATAGTATCTTTTCCTGTGGTATTTCCAAAAATAACTGCCATACGCAGAGCATCTGCTCCGTGCTCTGAAACAACAGCTAAGGGATCAATTGTATTGCCTTTTGATTTTGACATTTTTTGCCTATCTTTATCCCTAACAAGTCCATGCAAAATAACATCACAAAAAGGAATTTTTCCTGTAACGTAAGTACCTAGCATTATCATTCTGGCAACCCAGAAAAAAAGGATATCCCAGCCAGTTTCCATAACGCTCGTAGGATAGAAAGTTTTAAAATCTTTAGATTTCGGATAACCAAGAGCCACAAATGGCCATTGTCCTGAAGAAAACCAAGTATCAAAAACATCATTTTCGGGAATTAAATTATCTCCATTACAACGAGGACACTTTTGGGGTTTCTTATTAGAAACAATAATTTCATTACAATTTTTAACTTTGTTTTTGCAATACCAAATAGGAATTCTAATTCCCCAGACTATCTGTCTTGAAATATTCCAGTCATGAATATTAACCATCCAATGTAAAAATATTTTTTTATAATATTCTGGATAAAAATTTATTTTACCATCTTTTACTAGTTTTATAGATTTTTTAGCTAAAGGTTCGACCCTAACAAACCACTGTTTTGAAATTAAGGGTTCAACGGGGGTTTTACACTTATAGCAAACACTAATTTTGTGTTTATATTCCTCTTCTTTTTCTATAAATTCTTGTGATTTAAGCTTCTCTATAATTTTCTCTCTTGCTTCATATGTTTTTAAACCGTTAAATGACTCTTTGATTTTTTCTGGAAAATCTCCAGAGAGAAAAATAGTTGTTTTTTCTGAAATAACATTAATTTTTTGAAGTTTATGTCTTTCTGCAATTTCAAAATCTAAAGGATCGTGGGCTGGCGTTACCTTAACCGCTCCTGTACCAAATTCCATATCAACTTTTGTATCTGCAATAATTGGTATTTTTCTGCCAACTAAGGGCAAAATAGCGGTTTTGCCAACTACTTTTTTATATCTTTTATCATTTGGATTTACAGCAATCGCAGTATCACCAAACATGGTTTCGGGCCTTACTGTTGCAACTGTAATATATTTTAATTTACCTGGTTTTACCTCGTTTTTATCAAAAATAAAATATTTTATATGCCAAAGTTTTCCTTTTTGATTTTGATAATTTACTTCAAGGTCGGAAAGCGAAGTTTTATCTTTTGGGCACCAATTAATAATTCTCTCTCCTCTATATATGAGTCCATCTTTGTATAGTTTTTTAAATGTGTCATAAACATTTTCTATAACGTCTGGATCTAATGTAAATTTTTCTCTTGACCAGTCAGCCGAAGCACCAAGGCTTTTAACTTGTTCCCTTGCTACTTTTTTGTTTTTTTGAGTATAGTCCCAAATATTTTTATAAACTTCTTCTCTATTTTTTGAAAAAACACCGCCTTTCTTCTTCTCATAAACATATTGTGTCTCAAATCCAGCATGGTCAAAACCAGGTAACCATAAAGTTGGTCTTTGTTGCATTCTATAAAACCTAGCTAAAATATCTTCAACCGTAACAAAAACAGCATGCCCCACGTGTAAAGGGGCATTAGCATTAGGAGGAGGCATTATACAACTCCAAGGTTTTTTCTTTGATGTCGAATTTGGCTTAAAAAAGCTATTTTTCTCCCAAAAAGAATAGATTTTTTTCTCTATTTTTTGAGGTTTATATCTTTTTTCCATTATTTAAAAATTAAATCCTCAAATTTCCTAAAATCAGGATTATTTAATTATGTATAAAATTTAAAAACTAAGCTTTATAGACTTCCCAGTTCTCTTTAACTTTTTTATCAACTTTAATTCCTACTTCATCTCCTTTCTTTGCTTTGGTAATATCCGTATGATCAACTTGCATTGATTTAACTTCTTGTTCAAATTCTTCTTCGTCCTTCTTTAGTTTTATTTTATCTCCTATTTTTAAAGGAGAATTTAATTTTACTATTGCGGCCTGAACCTTAGGAAAATAATGAGTTATTTTCCCTATTGGTTTTTCTTCTGTCATAAATTTAAGTTTTAAAATAACGACCTTTAAATTTTAATTTCTTTTTCTTTCTGAATTAACTTAATAAGTTTTTCTACTAACTTTTTTGGATTTTTATCAAAAACAACATTTCCTTTCCCCTTTTTCATTTTTTTAATTAAATTTCTTATCTCGTCCGCTGTACCACCAGTTCCCTCAAGTACACCAATAGGCTTTTCGTCCTCAAAAGCAATTGTAAACTCATTTAATGTTCCCATTCTACCGCAACAAAAAATAACGCCATCCGAAGCTCTTGTTAATAAAAGATTTCTCCCTGAATAATTAAATCCAGTGTAAATTATAATATCAAAATAGTCAGTTGGTAAATGATATTTCCTGATATGTTCTTTTTCAGAGGCCGCAGGAGAAACACCGATTGAAAATCCATTTTCTTCTTTTGCCCCAATCGCTGACCAATAAGGAATACCCGTTGTTGCGCCGGTTACAAGAATACCTTTTTGTCTTATAATTTCCCTTCCCACTTCTTTTGCTACATCTAAAGCACAGGCATTACAATGATTTGTTGATGCAGCTCCAGAAACACATATTTTATAATATTGCATATTTAAATTTTTTAAATATTATAAATTATAACAGCAATTACCCTTCTTTACAACTCTTGTCAAAATAAACAATTTCTGATAAGATACTGATTGTTTTATATTTGGAGCTTGCGCATAATTCAATAAATTAAATTTGGAGCTTGCGCATTAATTTTTCGCTCCGCTCAAAATTATGCCAATTACAAAATCTGCTCAAAAATCAATGCGACAGGATAGAAAAAGACAGAAAGTGAATTTGCTTTGGAAAAAACAATTAAAAGAAAAGAAGAAAGAAATAGAAAAATTAGTAAACGCTGGAAAAAATAAGGAAGCAGAAAAATTAATTCCTTCTTATTGTAAAGTTATTGATAAAGCAACAAAAAATCACATAATTAAGAAAAATACCGCAGCGAGGAAAAAATCAAGAATGGTAAAATTTATTTCAAGAAAAACAGAAACCCCTAAAAAAGAATCAAAAGAAAAGAAAAAATAACCCAAAATATTTATGGTTTTTTTTCTATACGGAAATGACACCCTCAGATCTCTTAGGAAACTGAAAGAAATTACTGAAAAATACCGCTCAAAATACAAGAGCGGTTTTAATTTGTTAAAAACCGAAGCCAACGAAGAGGGTTTTGAAAAATTAAAAGACAGGATTGAGACAATTTCAATGTTTTCTGAAAAAAAACTAATAATAATAGAAGATTTGCTTTCCGCAAACAGAATGATTCAGGAAAAATTTCAAAAATATCTAAAAGAAAAAAATATTTTCAAGGCAGAAGATATTTCTGTTATATTTTTTGAAAGGAAAAGTCCGGACAAAAGATTAAAAATGTTTAAAGAACTTTTTAAAAACTCTTTTAAAAAACAAGAGTTTTCAGAACTTTCAACTATAAAAGTAAAATCTTTTATTGATGAAGAAATTGAAAAAATCGGAGGCAAAATAGAACCACTTGCTGTTGAAAATTTAGTAATTTTTTTTGGCAATGACCTTTGGCAAATAGAAAATGAAATTCAAAAATTAGTTACTTTCAAAAGTGGTGAAATTATAACCCAAAAAGACGTTGAAGAATTGTGTGTATCAAATATTGATTTAAATATTTTTGAAACAATAGAGGCAATTGCAAAGAAGGATAAGAAAAAGGCTCTGAAACTAATTTCAAATCATCTTGAAAAGGGAGAAAACGAAATAAGAATACTTTCAATGATAAATTATCAATTTAGAAACCTTATTAAAATTAGAAATTTAATGGACGAAAATAAAAATTTTTATCAAATACAAAAAATATCAAAATTGCATCCTTTCGTAGTTAAAAAAACCCTTCCTATCGCCAGAGATTTTTCAATACAGGAATTAAAAAATATTTATGGAAAAATTCTTGAAACTGACTTTGCATTAAAAACCGGAAAAGTTGAGCCACGATTAGGAATAGAAATGTTTATAGCTGAGATATAAAATCGAAGGCGGCTAGATCACTCCGGCCGCCATGTGGTATACAATGATTGCGATATAGAGAGTCTCTATCTTGGGGTTTATTTCAGAGATCCGTTCTTGGGACGAATCTTCCCATCGTGATAATCGATGAGAAGATTTACACCGTCTGGATGAGCCGTACTGGTCCCACACTTAAAACATTTCCCTTCGTTTAAACCTTTGGTCCTGGTGGAAAAAACATGATCCCAGTAAAACTCTCTGTAGCCGCAACCATTTTCTGGACAGAAAACCTCTGCAACTTCCCTTATCTCTTTTAATTTTCTTACCATCTCTCTTTTCACCTCCTTTACTTAAGACTTTTGAGATAAGTTATGCATGCGAAATGTGCAAATTATCTTATTCTAAGTCTACAAAATTTATTGTCAAGTTTTTTAGAATTAAAAACGACCCACTTTTTTCTGGGTCGTTTTTTTATTATTTCTTACAAAAAATCTATGCACTTGGTGGTGTTTGTGTTGGCTCTTTTGGCTTTGTAGTTCCTTCTGATTTTCCAAACGCTAACATACCCAAAAGAATAAAGTTTACCACAGGCACTAAAGCAATTAATATTCCCCACCAATTTTCTTTTCCGGCTTGTTCAGCTATTGCCATCCAAACTAAAATCATAATAACAATATTTACAAAAGGAATAAGCATCAAAACAATCCACCAAACAGGTTTTTTTGCTATCTGGAGCATTAAAATTACATTTAAAATTGGAATCCAAGCAAACCATCCATTTTCTGTATTTGTTTTTTTAGCAATATTCTGAAGGCAAAGTGCATAATAAACATAAATAGCAATAATTACAATAAAATAAATAAAACTAAAAGCAACCAATGCCGGCCCCGAATTCGAAACATCATAAGTATATGAGTAATTGTAATTATATGGAGTAACTTGAGCTAAATTCATATTTTTAGTCTTTTTAATAAAATCGACCTTTTTCTAAATTCTCATATTTTATCAATTTTAAAAAATAAGGTCAATTAAATAAAGATTTATTTTAATGAAATAAATTTGGATGCTGGATTAGAGAAATTATTTTTCTAATCCTTTTTCGTATTCTTTTTGTGATTTACGTATTGACTCAAGCCACTGATCTGTAACTTCTCTAGATTTTTTAACGGCTTCATCCATTGATGGTACTAATTTTTCAAGTATAATTTTTTCTGCTTGATTTTGATCTAGCGTTGATTGATGAACTTCATTTATTTCCTTCATTATTCTCTCTATTTCATCCATAGATCTTTCCATCTCTTTTTGTAAACGAGACTCCTCGCTTTCTGTTGATAATTCACTATTTTCAAATGGATTATTCTCACCTAAGTTTTCTGACATAATTTTTTATAAGTTAATTTTAAAATGACCTTTATTATTTAAAAATAACCTAACAAAGATATCAAAAATCACAATGTTTCTGCCGGACTAGGACTCGAACCTAGATTGGTGGGACCAAAACCCACTGTCCTACCATTAGACGATCCGGCAATAATTTTATTTTTCCTTTTTCTCCTCCTCTTCTTCTTTTCTTTTGTCTCTCTCTATCACTTCATCTATTATTCCTTCCATCATTTCGCGAGTCTTGGGATCTTTGTACTGAGGTAAAAGATCTTCTTTAAATCTTTTTCTTGTCTCTTCATTTCTTTTCTTTAATTCTTCTTTAAAATCCCCAACAACTTTCTTAAATTGTTGATCTAATTCTCGTTTTTCCTCTGGTTGATTATTATTTGGTTTTTCAAAATCCATAGAATTTAAAATACGAAAGCCTTCTTCCAAAAAAAGAAGACTTTCGATTTTATTAATAATTTTTCAGTCCTTACTAAATTTTAAATTTATCAGCAAGGCTTCCAATAATTGGTAACGGCTTTTTCTTTCCGCCAACTACATTTACTATACCAATTATGGAAAGAACCAACCAAGTTATCCAGGCAACAAGTCCAACTACCCATCCAATAAAAGGAATCCATGCAATTAGTGCGGTTGCAACCTCGGCGATAAAAAGAACTAAACCTTGTTTTGCGTGATACTTGGCAAATTCATTGTCTTTTGCTGCAAGCAATGGAACCAAAAATAAAATTCCAATATAGCTTAAAATTGCTATCATGTTGTCGCCTCCTTCTTTTTTTGGTTCTGCTTGAGGTGTTTCTTCTTCCATATGTATTATTAAAATTATTTAAAAAATTGAACGACCTTTTTTAATTATTTTTTAAAACATTTTTACAATAATTTTTCTCTCGCGTGGTTTATTATCGAAATCAACTAATACAATCTGCTGCCATTTACCTAATAAAAGTTTAGCACTTTCAATCGGCACAGTCAAAGAAGGTTTTAAAAGACCTGCTCTTATGTGCGAAAATCCATTTCCGTCATGCCACGCCTCTTCATGGTTATATTTTCCATCTTGTGGCGCAATTTTTTCAAAAACATTTTTTAAATCTTTAATAACCCCTTCTTCGTATTCAATAGCACAAATACCAGCAGTAGACCCTAAAACAAAAATCAAAATGGCCCCTTCTTTTATATTGTTTTTTTTGATAACAGCTTCAACTTTTTCTGTAATATTTATAACATCACAAAAGCCCTTTGTTTTTATTGTAAAAGACATAATTAGTTATTCATTACTTTTACACTATCAATTATCGCCAATTCAAAAGGTAAACTTGGTAAATCCTGCCATTTAATTTGGTTTTGAGCTTCAAGAAATATTTTTAATATTTTAATAAGTGTTTCTTGAGAAAATAACCTCTCTTGCTTCTTTAAGTTCTCCTCTTCTTCTTTCGTAAAAATATTCTTTTTTTCAAAAATTTCAGGGTTGACTTTAACCAACAAAAGATCTCTCAAATATGCAGTCATATCTTTTGCAAAATTTTCAATATCAACTCCTTCCTGACATAAATCGTTCACATAAATCATAGCTTCTTTTTCTTTCTTTTGCGCAAGAAAGTCTACTAATTTTGCTATAGGCTCAATACCTATAATTCCTAAAATACTTTCAACTTCTTCTTTTTTTATATCTTTATCTTCAAGGCTTATAACTTTATTTAAAAATCCCTCAGCATCTCTTATTGCACCTTCTGAAGTTCTTGCAATAAGTTCAAGCGCTTCTCTTTGACATTTTGTTCCTTCTTTTTTACATATCATTTGAAGCTTTTCTGTAATTTCATTTAAAGTCAATTTCTTAAACTCGAATCTTTGACACCGAGAAGAAATTGTTGGGATAATCTTTCCGTATTCTGTTGTACATAAAACAAAAATCGCATAACCCGGCGGTTCTTCTAACGTTTTTAAAAGTGCGTTTGAAGCTTCTTTTGTTAATTGATGCGCTTCATCAATTATATAAACCTTGTATTTTGATTTAATAGGAACGACATTAATTCCTTCTTTTAAATCTCTTATCTCGTCAATTCCCCTATTAGAGGCAGCGTCTATTTCGATTAAATCAATTGAATTGCCTTGGGTAACCTCAAGACATGAGTTGCATTTATTACATGGTTCAAAATCATTATTTTTTCTTCCGGTGCAATTTACAGATTTTGCTATTAGTCTTGCAATAGTGGTTTTGCCGCATCCTCTTGGACCATAAAATAAATAAGCATGAGAAACTTTCTCGTCTTTAATTGCGTTTGTAATTGTTTTTACAATATGTTCCTGTCCTACAATCTCAGAAAAACTTTTTGGTCTGTATTTTCTATAAATTACTACCATAGAAATTATTATTAAATTAATTTAATACGCAAGCTCCAAATTTAACTTGTTAAATTATGCGCAAGCTCCAAATTTAATTTATTGAATTATGCGGAGTTCCAAATTTAACTTGTTAAATTATGCGGAGCTCCATATAAAACTGCCATATTTTTAAACAAATTAAAACATTCTATCATAATTTTTCTACAAGAAAAAGACCAGTCCAACTTAGTTGATAAAAAAGATTTTTCCCTGTAAAATAAACTATTAAATTTTAGGAGGAAATTTTATGCTCCGTTTTTACAATACTCTTACAAGAAAAAAAGAAAAATTTGTACCCCGAGAAGACAAAAGGGTTAATCTTTTTGTTTGTGGGCCAACAGTTTATGACTTCTCGCATATAGGGCACGCAAGAACTTATATTATTTTTGACGCCATAACAACATATTTGGAAGAAATCGGATATGATGTTTTTTATTTACAAAACATAACAGATATTGACGATAAAATTATAAAAAGATCAAAAGAACAAA